>JACDDU010000002.1:300000-495125 GCA_013816845.1 Gammaproteobacteria bacterium | reverse complement strand
CAACAACAACAACAACAACAACAACAACAACAACAACAACAACAACAACAACAACAACAACAACAACAACAACAACAACAACAACAACAACAACAACAATTATAATAGTTTTAATCCTACGTTTTTCAATAAAAATGTGCAAAATAACGCAAAAGATTTCTCTCTCCATATCCTTTATGATTTTACAAAAATATGGTTAAAAACAAATGCTCCATCCAATATTATTGCTATGATGTTTTATGATGACTTAGATAGCCTAACCAATGCACGCGGAAATTTTCTTAGAATATATAAAGATAAAGTTAATGAGGATGACACCTCCCTACTTCATACTTACACTAGGTTGGTGGTCGATGGTAAAAATAAATTCTGCTTAATTGGTCCCGGACATTTCTTTGATAGGTTTAAAGACACCAAAGTTAAAAATAGAAAAATGATTGAAGGCTTTGGTTATCCGAGCGAGCGAATGGTAGAAATTATTAAAAGCCATACATATGAAGATATAGATAAGAGAAGAAAAAATACATTTGACTGTTATGCAGAAGCAATTATTAATAAACATCAAAATTCAAAAGATTCTTTGTCTGCTACCATCGATGAACTGGGTTCTGAGATTTCAACTTCTGCAAATCTATCAAATAATGATTCGGCAGGTACTGAGCACTGTCCGAAACGGCTTGTACCCTAATCGATATTAAGGTGCAATTTGTTGATACAAAAATGGAGCACGGATCAGATTTTCTTAAACTAGCTATAATTTAATAAACGAATAAATTTGCCGAGAAATACCACATGAAAAACAGAACACTTGAAAAAATGGACATTAACTATATTCTGAATCAGCCAGAACAAATAGAGGTAAATGATACCTCCCATTTTACCAATCCTTCTTCGGCAATCAATGAGTCAAGCATTCAAGCCAATGATGTAAATAATAACAATAACGCCCCTGTAGAATACACAAGCAATTCAATGTCTGAAAATAACATGGATAACCAATCTCAGCATGCGGAATCAAGCACGATAAACTTTAAACCCAATGTAAAGTATCATTTTCATGAACAACTTGCATCGCTTTTACCAATTGAAAAAGCAGAATGGGAAGGAATACAATCTCCTATTTTTATTATTTTCTTTTCCGAAAAAAAAACCGCTCTCAATTTAGCAGCACATATTCATGATCATATGGGTGGAGATCAGGCGATTAATAAAAAAAATAATGCCCTGCTGATTAGCTTTGATCTCAATAAAATTCATGCAGTTATAACTTCTGAGGTCTGCATACACCCCTGCTGCACCAAGCCCAAGGTCCGTAAAGATTTGCTCAACCCCCCTGAAACATTAAATTCCGCAGAAACCACATGTATTGTTGAATTAATAAAGAAGCGCAATAATTCACGTTGTGATATAAAAGAAAAATTTATAAATGTTGGCAAGTTATTACTACAGGATACGAGTTGCAGCGAAGACAAAGCGTTGAGTAAAAAAAGAAAACATCCAACCTTAAGTGATAACAATAACAATAACACAAAAGATTTTTCTTACTTCGTAAATTATAATTTTATGAATGTAGCAATACCTGGTTATGCTGACACACCTTTATCTGTTATTTTTTACCCAAATAAATCAAAATCACATAATGCCCAACAACATTTTTTAAATACTACACTTGACGCGTCCCCATGGGAAAAAACCAGACCCGTAAAAACCTATTGTAATTTTAAGGCCAATAATCAACAGTTATGGGGTCTAATTGGTCTTACAGATTTTTTTGTCGATTATAGAAGTAAGTATCCATACAGTACCTGGTTGACCTCTGATGTAACCGACACCAGCCCCAGGATGAAGGATGTTATGAAAGCGCAATATGAACAAGAAGTAAATAATAATTACTATAATAAATTACATACTTTGAAAGGTATTGCTGAATCCCCCGCTTTTTCTTTATTTTATAAACCACTAAAAATGCCAGAAAACTCTACTTTAATTTCTGATGATAATAAAACTATTCGTTCGACGAAATTTTCGTTTTAGAATTAAATTATTTCAAAATAATGTTCTTCGCTTTATTTTGATTAATTAATTAAACTGCTAAACATCCAAACTTAATATATTTTAATCAATCTCGATTTACCCAATCATATCCACTACCCTATTGGACCTCGTAAGGCATAAATAGTATGGTTTTTACTCATTTGACGGTAAAAAGTTAGATTCTCCCTTCACTTCAGCTAAAGGTATCGTTCTATATTTTAGATTTATTGAAAAAGAAACAAAGTCGAGTTTGTGAAATCTTAATGAAACGTTATACTTTGTTGAATTCGGAATACAATTTCACCTCATTAATAATGGACATGACTATGGAAAAATATAATGCTTTATATGCCCAATCGGGTGGCGTCACCTCTGTTATCAATGCATCAGCTTGTGGCGTTTTGCAAACCGCGCGTGAGCGATCAGATGTCATTGGGAAAGTTTTTGCGGCTCGAAACGGCATCATTGGCGCCTTGACCGAGGATTTAATTGATACGTCTTTGGAGTCAGATGAAGATATTCGCGCCTTACTTCATACGCCAGCTGGAGCCTTTGGATCTTGTCGACATAAATTAGGCTCACTTGATAAACATCGCGCCCAATACGAACGGCTTGTTGAAGTTTTTGCAGCGCATAACATTCGCTATTTTTTTTATAATGGCGGTGGTGATTCACAAGATACAGCACATAAAGTTTCTTTAATTAGTAAAGAATTAAACTATCCGATTACGTGTATCGGTATACCTAAAACTATCGATAACGATTTACCTTTTACCGATAATTCACCAGGATTTGGCTCAGTTGCCAAATATGTTGCGGTTTCTATTAAAGAAGCCGGGATGGATGTTGCATCCATGTCACTCACCTCAACCAAAGTATTCATTATGGAAGTCATGGGAAGGCACGCTGGATGGATTGCAGCAGCCGGCGGCCTTGCTTGCGAAAATGAAGGCGATGCTCCGCATATTATTTTATTTCCGGAAATTCCATTAGATCCGGAAAAATTTTTACATCGCGTCAAAACCTGCGTTGACAAGTATGATCACTGCGCCATTGTTGCTTCTGAAGGTTTAAAAAATGCAGATGGAACTTTTGTTTCCGAATCCGGTTTAGTCGATGCCTTCGGCCATAAACAATTAGGTGGTGTTGCACCCATGTTGGCTAAATTGATTAAAGACCAATTAGGCTATAAATATCATTGGGCCCTTTGCGATTATTTACAACGTGCAGCAAGACACATTGCTTCCCTGACTGATGTTGAACAAGCGTATGCTGTAGGAAAAGCTGCAGTCATTGCGGCGCTATCTGGCAAAAATGCCATTATGCCTATTATCGTGCGGGATCAAAATTCACCTTATCAATGGAGCATCGGTGAAGCACCACTTGAAAAAATTGCAAATGTCGAAATTAAAATGCCCAAAGAATTTATAACTGCTGATGGTTTCGGAATAACCGATGCTTGCAAGGCGTACTTATCACCTCTCATTCAAGGGGAAGCTTACCCACCCTATAAAAACGGCCTTCCACAATATGTTCGATTAAAGAACATAGCGGTCCCGAAGAAATTAACGACGACATTCAAAGTAGCCTAAATAGTGGTATAGCAAGTAATCCCTTGTACTTGGCTAAAATGCATAAAATGCTTCGCGCTGGTACCCGAGTGCGCCGATGCGGAGCATATATGCTTAGATATCCACCAGGTAAACGTTTTATCGAAAAGGAATTTCAATGTCGCAATCAATTCAGCTCGCCGAACAACAACTTACCATTCCTTATAAAAATATAATTCTTGAAGGAATTCTCGCTATTCCCAAAAATGCCTTGGGTTTAATTTTATTCGCGCATGGAAGTGGGAGTAGTCGTTTTAGTAAGCGAAATCAATATGTCGCTCGTGTTTTAAACCAAGCTAAATGGGGTACCTTACTATTTGACTTATTAACCCATGATGAAAATACGATTGACAATCGTACCGCTGAATTTCGATTTGATATCAATTTACTTGCCGCAAGGTTAGAAAATGTTACGCAGTGGTGTTTGAACAATCCTCAGACTTCAGGTTTAATGATGGGCTATTTTGGTGCAAGCACCGGCGCTGCTGCCGCACTGATTGCAGCCACTCAACAAATAGATCTTATTAAAGCCATTGTTTCACGGGGCGGTAGGCCAGATTTAGCTAACCACGCTTTATATCGTGTTACTTCCCCTACTTTATTAATCGTTGGAGAAAGAGATGAAGCAGTTATTAAATTAAATCAGAATGCACTAGATAAGATGAGTTGTATAAAGCAATTAGAAATCATTCCCGATGCGACCCACTTATTTGAAGAACCCGGCACGCTGGAAAAAGTTGCTGAAATTGCCCAAGCATGGTTTTTGCGCTATTTAAATTAAAAAATTTTACAGCTTGATCTTTAAAAAAGACAAGGTTGATAAATATAATTATGCGATTAAGAATAAGAATAAGAATTAAAACTAAAACATATCACTTTCAAGGCCATATTTTTGCAGAATTTCACGTAAACTTTTTAAACCACTCATTTGAATTTGACGAACTCTTTCACGGGTTAAGCCCACTGCTTTACCAACTTCTTCTAAAGTTTGTCGCTCATAACCATCCAAACCAAACCGACGACACAACACTTCTCTTTGTTTTTCATTCAATTCTGCTAAACACTTTTCTAAGCTTTCATGTAAATGTTCATTCGCTAAAGCATCGGCTGGATCGATTGCGTTTTTATCCGCTAAGGCTTCAACGAGCGGCTTGCCTTGTGAATTATCAGAGGAAACTTGCATATCCAAAGAAATCATATGCTCATTATATTCCATCATGTTTTTGATATCTTCAACCGGACGGTTTAATGCTTCAGCAATTTCATGATAAGAAGCTTCGTGGTTATTTTTTTTTGCAAGTTCGCGTGCTGTTGTTAAATATAAATTTAATTCACGCAGTACATGAATAGGAAGACGAATTGTTCTTGTTTGGTTCATGATGGCACGTTCGATCGTTTGTCTAATCCACCATGTCGCATAAGTTGAAAAACGAAAACCCCGTTCAGGATCAAATTTTTCTACAGCGCGTAATAGACCTAAATTTCCTTCTTCAATTAAATCAGAAAACTCAAGACCGCGATTGTAATAACGTCGTGCAATTTTAACAACCAATCTTAAATTGCTTTCAATCATTTTACGTCGAGCTGACGCATCCCCTTTTATCGACAAGCGTCCAAAATAAACTTCTTCTTCAGCGCTTAATAAAGGAGAAAAACCAATTTCTCTTAAATACATTTGCGTCGGATCATAACTTTCTTTACGATCGCGTAATTTGCGTGTTGGTTCTTTTGAAGTACTGAGCGTATCTTCAGATTTGGCTTCAACGGCTTGTTCAACTTCTAAAGCAATTTGTTCAATGCTTACATCGGAATCATCCACTTCATGATCTTCTAGAATAATTTCTTTATCATCTTCTAGATGATCAGTTTCCTTATTACCCTTTCCCTTTTTTTTCCTTGGCATACAAGGACCTCATTAAGTCCATCATTATTACTATACCTAATACGTTATTATAACGTGGGAGTTGATGAAGAACCTAATAATTGCATAGGATCAATCGGCAACCCTGCGCGCCGGATTTCGAAATACAATAACGGTCGTTCTGCACCTAAATTGCCCATCTGAGCAATTTTTTGCCCTTGTTGCACGACATCCCCTTCCTTTACAAACACCTGGGTATTGTGAGCATAAGCAGAAAGATACAAATGATTATGCTTTAAAATAATCAAATTGCCATAACTGCGCAAACCATTACCACTATAAACGACTTTACCGGCGGCAGACGCGTAAACAGGCATACCTGGATAACCGCCAATCTCAATCCCTTTATGATTTTTGGCGAAGCTAGAAATCACCCTACCTGACGCTGGCCACACCCACTTTTTAGCTTGACCGATCTTTCGCAATTCCTCGAGATCCGCCAGGAAAGGACTTTTTTTAGCGATAATGGGGCGTGCCGGGTTTCTAAAGGGTGGTTCTCCTCCCTTCACAATTAAGGTTTCGCCGGCTTCAATTGAATAAGGGGAAGGCTTGTGATTAAGACGTGCGATTTCCTCATAATCTAATCCGTATCGCCACGCAATTTGATAGACAGTCTCTCCCTCACGAACCCGATGTTTACCATTTTTTGGTACGGGATCTGTGGCATTGATTTCACTTACGGGTGCATATGTGATGGTTTCATCAAAACAACTCGCACAGAAAAAAATAGTGAAAAAAATAACAGCAAGAATTCGGAGGGTAGCGTTTATCATATCAGCCTACCTGCAATGATTGCACCCATCCTGATAATTCATCAAGCACTTTGTAATGTGTTAAATCGAATTGTAAAGGTGTGACAGATACGAACCCCGAATTAACAGCGTAGAAGTCTGTACCAGGGCCTGCGTCTTGCTCCGGTCCCGGTTGACCTACCCAATAAATTTTTCGACCACGCGGATCAACATCTTTAACCGTCGGTTCCGCTTTATGGCGGGTTCCTAAACGAGTAATTTGGATACCGCGAAGTTCAGAAAAGGGCATATCCGGTACATTCACATTTAAAATAGTGTCGAAGGAAAGGGGTTGATGCTGTAAACGTTCCACTAAGGTTTTCGCAATACGTGCGGCAGTATCATAATGCTCACACCGCGGACCAGCGAGCGAAATAGCAATAGAAGGTAAGCCCAGAAAGCGACCTTCTGTCGCTGCAGCCACAGTGCCCGAATACAACACATCATCGCTTAAATTAGAACCTTCATTAATGCCAGAAACGACCATATCGGGCATTTCTTTCAATAACCCTGTTACGGCTAAATGCACGCAATCGGTAGGTGTGCCATTAACACTGAAAAAACCATTTACTGCTGTAACGACGCGTAGTGGGTTCTCTAATGTTAACGAATTACTGACCCCACTTCGATTACGATCAGGTGCGACGACCATAACATCTGCGATCTTACCCAATGCCTCGGCAAGGTAACTAAGACCCGGCGCATGCACGCCATCGTCATTGCTAATTAATATCTTCATGCTCATCCTTGGATTAACTCAAATTATTTTAAGTATTATCTTATTTGACAACTTGATAAAAAGTCTCGCCTTTTTTTATCATGCCTAATTCATCACGTGCACGTTCTTCTTTAACTTCAGTATTCTCTTTTAACTGCTTAATACTCAATAAAAGCGCTTCATTGCGCTGTTTCAAATTTAGAGTAGTTTGTTGTTGCACGATTAATTCTTTTTTAAGTCGAGCCATTTCAGCAAGACCGTCGGTATCGAACCATAACCGATATTGTAAAAAAGCAACCAATGCGATTAGCATACAGGTTAAAAAAGTAAAACGTAGTGACATGGGAAAAGGCTCATTTCAGCGCTATAAATTATCTTTAACACATTTTGCCAAGGGCATCGCATTGGCATCATGCAACATAGCAAATTTTCGCAAAACGGATCGACCGGCAAATTTAGCACGCTGACCTAACATTTCTTCAATGCGTAGCAGCTGATTATACTTTGCAACGCGGTCAGTTCGACAAAGGGAGCCCGTTTTGATTTGACCTGCATTCAACCCCACTGCAATATCGGCAATAGTGGTATCTTCAGTCTCGCCTGAGCGATGGGAAATAATGGTGTTATAATTTGCATTTTTAGCTAATTGAATGGCGGCAATGGTTTCCGAAAGTGTGCCGATTTGATTAGGTTTAATCAAAATCGCATTAGCCACACCTTTCTCAATGCCTTGCTTTAAGCGGGGTGTAGCTGTGACAAACAAATCATCGCCAACCAACTGAATAAATTTACCCAGCTGTTTCGTTAATAATTCCCATCCGCTCCAATCTTCTTCTGCCATCCCATCTTCTATGCTGACAATTGGATAATCTCGGGCTAATTGTGATAAATAACCAACGAATTCGGTGCGAGAATATTGACGCTTTTCACTGGCCAGATAGTAATGATCTTCTTTAAAAAATTCATTACTCGCTACATCCAATCCTAAACAAAAATCTTTTTCCGGTTGATAGCCTGCTTTAATTACTGCTTCAAGGATAAATTCACACGCTGCGGCATGATTAGGCAAATCCGGTGCAAACCCCCCTTCATCACCGACGTTAGTATTATAATTTTTAGCTTTCAATGATTTTTTTAAATGGTGGAAAACTTCAACCCCAGCTCGTAATGCATCGCTGAAAGTTGCAGCACCCACAGGTAAAATCATAAACTCTTGAATATCAATATTGTTATCTGCATGCGCACCCCCATTGATAATATTCATCATCGGAAGAGGCAGTAAATCACCCTGATTGTGACCCAGGTAATTATACAAAGGTAGTTGCATACTGAGTGCTGCAGCTTTGGCAGCTGCCAAGGAAACAGAAAGAATCGCATTGGCCCCAAGTTTGGATTTATCCTCGGTTCCATCCAACATTAATAATGTTTCATCAATTTCCTGTTGATGGGTTATTTCAAAATTTTTTAAGGCTGGCGCAATCATGTGATTGATACAATGCACCGCTTCTAAGACACCCTTACCTAAATATCTTTTATTTTCAAGATCGCGTTTTTCCACCGCCTCCCGAGAGCCTGTAGATGCACCCGATGGCACTGAGGCACGACTAAGCTCGCCTGTTGTTAACAAGATTTCAGCTTCGATGGTGGGATTGCCTCTTGAATCTAAAATTTCACGTGCATGAATGGCTTTAATTTGCGACATTCACTTCTCCTTATTATTTTAAATTTGTAACACTTCTTTTACAAAAGGGATCGTTAATCGACGTTTGGCGGCAAGCGATGCTTTGTCGAGTGCATCTAAAGCTGCAAACAAAGTATTCATTTGACGTGGGCAATGCGTTAACAAATAATTTCCAGTTTCATTTGATAATGAAATGCCACGACGCTCGGCACGCATGATGAGTGCATTTAATTTTTCACGATCATCTAATGGGTGCAATTGATAAACGACACCCCAACTTAACCGTGAAACTAAATCAGGTAGGTGCAAATTAAGTGTTTTTGGCAAAGTTTTAGCAGCCATAATAATACGACCGCCCATATCATAAACGCGATTATAAAGATGAAAAACTGCTTCTTCCCAGTGGGGGTTGGCAGCAATCACTTGAATGTCATCTAAACAAACGACGTTCATCGCTTCACATCCTTTTAGCAATTCAGGTGATAGGCTAAGCAAACTTGCTAAAGGTAAATAAATTGAAGAAAGTTTTTGCTGATGAGCTTCATGACAACATGCGTGTAATAAATGGGTAAGACCATGACCGCGGGTTCCACAAAGGTAAATAACTTGCTCTCCGATGCCAATGACTGATTTTTTTAAAATATCAATAATTTCTGCATTATTACCAGGATAAAAATTATCAAAAACAGCTTCATCACGCATAAGTTTGAGCGTGAGCTGCCCGAGTAAAGGTTGCATCTCTAAGAGGTCCACTGATTCAGTAATTTCACAATATAAAAATCCTGCACATTGAAAGATTGAAAAAAGGAAGATGATTGCGCATCTGCTCTTTTAACAAATTTTTGTTTAGAAAGCGTTTGACTTACTTTCGTTAGTAAGTCACCAAATAATTGAGGATAATTATTGTCATTCAATGTGAAGTCCCAAGTCTTCTCGCCTACTGCTAATTGCCATGCACTTGCATACGCATCATTATTTTGTTGAATGTTGCCTATTAAGATTGCGTCAGCTGCATAGCGTCGGCTTGCAGCTTTGAGTTTAATAAGCGAAGCACTATTAATATCCATAGGCGAGATTAAGGTGAGATCAATCATATCCATCATAGGGAAGATTAAAGGCAAACCAAATTGGCGGCCTTCTTTTTTAATTAAATTAAAAACAGTATCAGGAGTATCATTGCCAATAATTTCATTCGCATGACTTTGATCAGTCACTGTAAGCCAGACAAGAACGACCGGCCGCTTCTCACCCCAGATTGAAATACCTGCCCTTTTTAATAACCGGTTGAGATCGTCTTTGTTAAATCGAATGCTCAAAGCGTAAGGCGTAGGTGATCTGAGTAAAGATTGATAGCGCAGTTCTTCAACATACGCTTCCGGTTTTTTCAAACTCCCTTGTAAATTTGGATGACTGTCAATTTGCTTGTCACCGCTCAATCTTACTAGCATTTCAATAAAACCTTGTTTAATCGCGGTGACTTTTTCCTCATCCGATTGACCCGTAACAGGTACATCGATTTGATAAAGCCGGACCATCTTCATCCCATAAGCTGAAGTTAACCAAAGTATAGGTATCACAAACAACAAAAGTAATCTTGTTTTCATGAATTTAGCACCTTATTGAGTCTATCCGAAGTGCTTCATTGTAGCCTTGATTGCAGGAAAGCGAAATCAAGGTTTTTCTTGATCCAAAAGCAAGCCCGCCCAACTCCTCGTGCCAGTTTAATCAGCCAAGGTACAAAAGCACTCGTTCACCTCATTCCCCTGTGCTAGAGTTTGCTTTTTTATAATTCGTGCCCTATATGATCAAACCCAACGAGATATTGCGTTTTTTTAATCCAAAAGTAACGGGGCTAGGCTTACTATTTTTTGTGACCCTTGCCTATTTTCTATTTCTCGGTTCACGTCCACTCTTTGTTCCTGATGAAGGCCGATATGCAGAAATCGCTCGCGAGATGGCTGCTACGGGAGATTTCATAACCCCCTATCTCAATTACATAAAGTATTTTGAAAAACCTCCACTTTTCTACTGGATGGGCGCCCTTACGATAAAGATCGCCGGGGTCAACTTATGGTCGCTGCGAAGTATCAATGCCTTGCTGGGGATACTGGGTTGCTTATTCACTTATTATACTGCTTCGAAACTCTACAATGTCCGTACAGGTCTCTTAGCGGCGCTCATTCTCGCGAGCAGTCCCCTATATTTTGTCATGTCCCATATGATTACCTTGGACTTACCTGTAAGTGTTTTCATTATGTCTAGCTTGTATTGTTTTATACTCGCTATACAGGAAGAAACCCGCCATCAGAAATATTGGTTATGGCTTGCAGCGGGCAGTGCAGCACTTGCCGTTTTAACGAAAGGTTTGATTGGCATTATCCTTCCCGGTTTAATCGTTTTAGTTTGGCTTGCTTCTTTAAAAAAATTATCCGAACTCAAAAACCTTTATCTTAGCTCGAGCTTCCTTATTTTTTTTATCATAGCTGTGCCCTGGCATGTTTTGGTGAGCCATTACAACCCTGAATTTCCTTATTTTTATTTTATCGAACAGCAATTTTTTCGCTACACGCACGAATCCATTGGCCACTACCAACCCGCCTGGTACTTTTTACCGATTTTATTAATCGGTTTTTTTCCTTGGCTTTTATTTTTGCCACTCGCGATAAAACGCAGCTTAGTTAAATTTAACTGTAGCGTATTTAAAGCAAATGATTGGTTTTTCGTTTGTTGGTTTATACTTATTTTTCTCTTTTTTTCTTTTTCTAAATCGAAACTTATCCCTTATATTTTACCTATTTTTCCTGCTTTAAGTTTGATTATCGCGCGTTATTTTGACCATGCTATTCGTCATCCATCGCGGGAAAGTAGTTTGATATTCGGGATAACAGTTGCGTTTTCTTGCTTGATTGCCGTATTGTTTTATCGATTCTCATTTTTTACATTGTTACCGCATCCTCTCCTCAGTAAAATATTTCTGATGACTGCTGTTAGTATTTTAACAGTAGGTTTATTGATAAGTTTTGTTTGGTCGTTTAAGTCGCAAAAGGGGGCTATTTATTTTTCAATAATCAGCATGCTTTCTTTTTTAATTTTAGGAGTCGCATCCGTAGCTTACTTTGATACACGTAGCATTCAACCCCTTGCACATATTGTGAATCAACTTTCAAGCCAAAATGAAGTGATAGCCTTCAACCGTTATTACCAAGATCTCCCCTTTTATTTGCAACGCAGAGTCAGTATTCTAAATTGGAAAAATGAACTAACTTTTGGCTCCCGTCATCAAGACGCAAGCGCTTGGTTATTAGGCAATGCACAATTTTCGCACCGAATGGCAAGTAATCAACCCAGTGTAATCATCCTGGATAGGTCAGATTTTAATCATCTTAAGTCATGGTTTCCTAATATAAAATTTAAAGAGCTTGGAAAAACAACGACAACAATAATAGTTCAACCAAGCTACAGCATATTGAAAAATAATTAATTTTGCAGGGTTGTGCCAGCCAATTTTGCATTAGAATCACTTGACTTGCTAAGGCATTGAGTTATATTGAAAGAATAGCCCAAACATGGAGGCAGCAGCATCTGCTGAAAGGATATGTTGATAAAATCCCAACTTATCGGCGAACTCAGCAAGCACTTTCCTCACCTTCCGGAAAAAGATATTGCATTGAGCGTAAATCACATCATTGAACATCTGAGTGATACGCTTAGTCAGGGTGGTAGGATTGAAATACGTGGCTTTGGGAGTTTTAATTTGCATTTCCGACCACCGCGTCGGGCTCACAATCCTAAAACTGGCGAGAAATTAATTACGAACCCGAAATATGCGGTTCATTTTAAGCCGGGAAAAGAATTGCGTGAAAAGGTTAATAGCAATCGACAAGTTCCTATCGAAGCTGTTACCCAAGAAGAACTTGACGACGAAAGTGATTGATCATCAACCCAAACATCCCGTAAATCCCAAGGCTTATGCTTGGGATTTTTAATGCTTTAGTTATATCTTCTTAAAACACGATTTCCTTTATCGACCGTCCCCCGATTTACTTGATGATGCTCTTCGAACTCGGCAGTTTCTTTATCTATAACATGGTGGAACATTAAAAATTTTTCTTTAGAAGAGAAAGATTGGTATAAAAATTTTAATTCAGCACCTCCCTCCTTGTCTTTTTCCTTTTTATTTTTAAGGGTAAAAATATCTTTATAAACGTTCTGCGTGCCAAACGCCGCAAAGACAGAATCTAAATTTATAAAAGATAAATTTTCTTTGGGGTTATCGATATGCATAAAACAATTGAGAAGTTTCTCAAGTTGATAAGCCGTCATCAAAGTGTCGACTTTATCTTCTCCGAAGAACGTGCCTAATTCCTTCATACTCGTAGGCATTGCGCGGGTGTGAAAAAGCGCTTGATAAACGCTGGTCGTACTATCGCAAAGCATCTTATACTGATCCGCACTTTGAAGACCACCGGTATGGAAAAATCGATGGATAAAATTTTGAAAAAAATTCGCTGTTTTATTTTTGTAGCGAACATGCCGCTCCATTAATTGAAGATACATTACATAAGCCAGTGCATAAACTTTCAGATCGTATAAATTTTTTAAATCTAACGTCATATTAAAATTAGTTTCGCAAGGAAACATGAGGGTTTGATGAATCAAATGGCGGTGAATGTTTGAAATTAGTGGACAAGGGTTGACAGTTGCTGCTATATGACTCGCTACATCCAAACAAAAGGTCCGAAAAGCTCCTTCATCGCGCACGGGTTTGATCAGCATGGGTGTTGATTGCTGGAGTTTAATTAAAAGGTCACGCTCTGCTTCAAGCAGTAGTTTTGAATCTTCTTCTAAAAGTAAAAGAGAAATAATTAAGTCATAAACATTTACACCGTGGAGTGTTTTTTGCCAAGAATTGCCTACGCGTTTACGCTGCACTTCTAATTTTTTTGTTACAAATTTAATTTTATTTTGTATCCAGGCCAACTTGGCTTGCATGTCGTCCCAAATTTTTTTATCGGAAATGATTCGTTCTTTCTTATAAATAAGATCAATATGTTCGCCCAGATCAGGACAGGATTGTGATGCAATGGTATCAATCGACATTTGCAGCTGATCATCAGCACGCACGGGTAGGTTACTTCCATCCTTCGACCCATCTAACGTTTTATTAACCATGGTTTCACGGGTCGTTCGCCACACAATATATTTGCGCAGCGCAGCAATTTTGTTCATTAATTTTTCTCGTAATTCGAAATCTTCCCCGCGTAATTGAAGAAGCATCGTACGATATAATTGCAAAATGACTTTTAATTCCGAATCTTTTTTGTCTGCTAACCATTGTTGCTCATCATCATAAACTCTAATTTTATAAGCTTCATTGACATGATTTTCTAGCCAATCTTCGGCTGCTTCTCGACCCGCTTTTGATAAGATTTCTTTTGCAAGGGGTGATAGTTCAAAATCCAATGTATCAACATTATGATCAAACACTTGGATTAAGTTGGTTGCATACTGCGTAAAAATTTCTCGATCGTGGGATTGCATACCATTCACCACGGAAATAACAAAATCTTTAAAACTTTTAATCAATTTTTTTGGATTAGTATTCCAGGCTGAAGCGACTTCTTCTGCAGTATCAACCTTGATGTTAAGAACTGCCGGATTGGCACCTTGTGTTGTAAAAGTGAAACCTGGTGGTAAGTATTTTTCATCATGAAAAATAAAGTAGGGAAGATTTTGCATAACCCCGCCATCAACATAGGTACAAACGCCTTGACCATCAAAGTGTTCTACGGGCTCAAAAACTGTAGGAAAAGCCGATGAGATTCGCACTGCCTTTGATATTGGCATGTTAGGCGTATTTTCAAAGTTGAATACGTCCACTCGGTTCTTTGTTAAATTAGCACCGGTCACGGATAGATCTTTAAAAAAAGAATTAGTTAATCCAGGCGATGCTAAAACTTTTTTTCTTAAGTCAGCAAACGTTGCGTTAGGATTACCGAGCGCTTCCTCAACACGCTTATCAAGCCAGGCTCGGAGGAGGCTCCCCGTCGAAAGCGAATGCCCCTCTGCGATCACCAAGGTAAGCCATTTTCGTCCTTTTACAATAATGCTAGGTGTAAAAGAATAAGGCTTTTGGCCTTCCAGAAAGGCATCGAACGAAAGATTACCAAGAAGATACTGGAAATTAATGGGGTCGCGGTGAAAACCAAGTGCTACTAACATAGCAGCGATTGCGCCAATGGAGCTGCCGGCAACATGTTCTACTTCATTGAGAACGCGCGCCTCTTGTAAGGCAATTGCAACATCTTTATAAACAAAACCCCGAACGCCGCCGCCTTCAAACACTAAATAGCGAATTAAAGGTGCAGATTCTTCTTCAATAATTTTATGGGTTTTTTTATCTTCAATCGCACTTGCTTGCCAGATATAGGACATTTATTCACATCCTTATAGGAAATAAAGAAGCAATGCCAACCAATAGACTATAAAACCCAAGGTAGCATGGGTTTTAGGCGAAATATAGATTTTGCCTGATTGGATGAAGCGCAATCGATGGCTTTAGAAATCAAGTGATCGGTAAAGTGACACCGCGTTGCCCTTGATATTTACCATGACGATCTTTGTAAGAAGTTTCGCAGACTTCGTCTGACTCTAAAAATAAAAGTTGTGCGACTCCTTCATTTGCATAAATTTTAGCAGGGAGGGGCGTCGTGTTAGAAAATTCTAGTGTAATATGACCTTCCCATTCAGGTTCAAGCGGTGTGACATTAACAATAATGCCACAACGCGCATAGGTTGATTTTCCTAAACAAATCACTAATACATTCCGGGGAATTTTAAAGTATTCAATGCTTCTCGCCAGAGCAAAAGAATTAGGTGGAATGATGCAAACTTCAGCAGCAACATCGACAAAGCTTGTGGGTGAAAAATTTTTAGGATCGACGATGGCAGAATTAATGTTAGTAAATATTTTGAATTCAGGGGCACAACGAATATCGTACCCGTAACTGGAAGTCCCGTGAGAAACAATTTTTTTATCGTCTCGACTTCGAACTTGTCTTGCTTCAAAAGGAGAAATCATTTGGCAGGATTCTGCCATTTCACGAATCCATCGATCTGACTTAATGCTCATAAAAACCCTTTGTTAACATTTTTTTATTTAATGATCACGTGCGGAAATTTGGCAGAGTAGTCTACTGGTAATAATGCTATCTGCGCAGCAATTTGGATTGCCATTTCCATAAACTGTTTAGAGATTGCGTGATCTGGATTTTGGATTAGAAAAGGTAAGCCTTGGTCTCCCGCACTACAAATTAGCGCATTAAGCGGTAAGGAACCGAGAAAAGGAATTTGCTGAGATTGAGCTAGGGTTTGACCGCCGTTTCGGCCAAAAATAGCATCATCGTGACCACAATTTGGACAATGATAAAAGCTCATATTTTCCACAATGCCAAGCAAGGCGACGTTCAGCTTATTGAAAGCCTCACAACTACGCACTACGTCGCCTAACGCAATCTGTTGGGGCGTCGTAACCATGACCACCCCGGTAAGCGGCATTTTCTGGCTAAGGGTTAATTGGATGTCCCCGGTCCCAGGCGGCAAGTCTATAAACAAATAATCGAGTGCATCCCAATTCGTATCGTACAACATTTGCTCAATTGCTTTGCCAAGCATCGGTCCACGCCAAACCATAGGTGCGGTAGGGTCAATTAAATAGCCCATAGATATAGTCTGCAATCCATGACAAATCTTCGGCTGCAACACCTTATTCTCAACCTGAGCTCGACCCTGCGCCCCCAACATAAGGGGCTGACTAGGTCCGTAAACATCTGCGTCTAAAAGCCCAACCCGCGCGCCATTTTTGGCCAGAGCAAGGGCAAGATTCAGTGCAACTGTCGATTTACCCACGCCACCTTTATTGGAAGCAATGCCAATCATATTTTTGATAGCAGGTAAGCCCTTAATGCCTTTATTCCCTGCATGCGCTTCAATACGCGTTGATACTTTGAAGTCAATGCTTCCGTCTGGCATGGAAGATCGTAATTGATTTTGGATACTTTCAATGAAAGCACCCACCACCCCTTCGCAGGGATAACCTAACTCCACGTCAATCTCAACTTTTTGCAGAACTTGTCGAACTGCTTTTAAATTTTTAGGGGAAAAAGCGCGTTTTGTAAAAGGATCAATGCTCGCAAGAAAACGCTTTTCAATTTCTTTTTGGTGCACAACTACTCCCACCAGGGCTTGAATTTGCTATACTTTAACACTTTTTAGCAAAAGTAAAAGATTGCTCATCTATCATGAAGGATGTTTGAATGACTACCGATCGCAAAATTCTCGTAACCAGTGCTCTTCCCTATGCTAACGGTCCGCTGCACCTCGGACATTTATTGGGCTACATTCAAGCCGATATCTGGGTTCGGACACAAAAAATGTTAGGGCAGCATTGCCTTTATGTTTGTGGCAGCGATAGTCACGGTACGCCTATTATGATTCAAGCAGAAAAACTCAATCTGACGCCTGAGCAAATGATTAGCCAAATTGCCGCCCATCACCAACAGGATTTTACTGATTTTGAAATTGCCTTTGATCATTATCACACGACGCATTCCAAAGAAAATCGAGAATTAGTTAATCTGATCTTTGAACGACATAAAGAAGCGGGCAACATCGTTAAGCATGAAATCAAACAGTTATTCGATCCTATCAAACAACTATTTTTACCCGATCGTTATATTAAGGGGCAGTGTCCTAATTGCAAAACAGAAGATCAATATGGTGATAATTGTGAAGTGTGCGGCGCAACGTATACACCGATTGAACTTATCAATCCTTATTCAACTTTATCGGGTGCAAAACCCATTGAAAAAACTTCAGAGCATTATTTTTTTAAATTACAAAATTTTGCAGACTTTTTAAAACATTGGACAGCTGCAGGCCATTTGCAAACACCCGTCAGTAACAAATTAGATGAGTGGTTTCAAGAAGGATTAAAAGAATGGGATATATCGCGTGATGCGCCCTATTTCGGTTTTTTAATTCCAGGTGAAACAAACAAATATTTTTATGTTTGGTTGGATGCACCCGTTGGTTATATGGCGAGTTTTAAACATTTATGCGCGGAACATCCTGAAATTAATTTTGATGAGTATTGGCAAGAAAATAGTAAAACAGAGTTATATCATTTTATTGGTAAAGACATTATTTATTTTCACGCTTTATTTTGGCCAGCTATTTTAAAAGGGGCAAATTTCCGCACCCCCACCGCTATTTTTGCGAATGGTTTTTTAACTATTGACGGTCAAAAAATGTCGAAATCGCGGGGAACATTCATCAAAGCACGTACTTATTTAAATCATTTCAACCCTGCTTATTTACGCTATTACTTTGCTGCTAAATTAAATAATCGTCTGGAAGATTTAGATATTAATTTTGATGATTTTATTCAGCGTATCAATGCTGATCTTGTGGGCAAATTCGTCAATATCGCTAGCCGGTGTATGAGCTTTATCACTAAACACTACAACGGCATGCTCGCTACTGAAATCAGCGATCCATCATTGTATGAAGATTTTTCTAAAGCGGGTAATGACATTATTGCAAAAATTCTTAACCTTGAATACAGCCATGCTATTCGGCAAATCATGGGACTCGCTGATCGCGCTAATCAATACATTGATGAAAAAAAACCATGGCATTTCATTAAGGATCCGGACAAAGCGATTGATGTTCAAACAACTTGCACGATGGGAATTAATTTGTTTCGTATTTTAATGATTTATTTGAAACCTGTCTTGCCCGAAATGGCAAAGTCGGTTGAGCATTTATTAAATATTCCGCCGCTTACCTTTGCTGACAAAGACAAACCTTTACTTAATCACCGCATTCAAGAATTTAAAACCTTGATACAACGAATTGATCCTAAGCAATTAGAGGAAATGAAAATGAATATTCGCAATGAAACTGAAGCAAGCCAAAATGCAGGGGTTGAACTGCCAGCACCGGTTAAAGACTCCACCACAGAATGCATCTCTATTGACGACTTTAATAAAATTGATTTACGTATCGCCACCATCATTGAAGCGTCTGAAGTAGAAGGTGCAGATAAGTTGCTTCGCTTAAAAGTAGATGTAGGTGATGTTCAAAAGCAAGTTTTTGCAGGTATTAAATCTTCTTACCAGCCAGAGGATTTAATAGGACGTCAAGTCATTCTTGTCGCAAATCTTGCACCCCGTAAAATGCGTTTCGGTCTATCAGAAGGCATGGTTATTGTGGCCAAAGATCCTGTTAGTCAGCAGCTTTATCTCGTTAGTCCTGATCCAGGTGCCAAACCCGGGATGTCGGTAAAGTAGTGGGAAAAGTTTTAAAATCAGCGGATGATCCCGAACAACTGATTCACGCTATTGATCAAATCCTACCGCAAACCCAATGTGGACTTTGCGGTTTTGGAGGATGTCTCCCTTATGCGCAGGCGATCGTTTTAGAAAAGGCTTGCCTTAATTTATGTCCACCCGGTGGCATTGAAACTCTCAAAGCTTTAGGCTCCCTGCTTGCGCAACCCATTGACGCTTATATCCCGGACATGGAGACGAAACAGAAACCACCCTTACAAGCTGTGATTCGCGAAGAAGAATGTATTGGGTGTACCAAATGCATTTCAGCTTGCCCCGTCGATGCCATTTTAGGCAGTGGGAAACAAATGCATACGGTTATTGCTGATCTATGTACAGGATGTGAACTCTGTATTCCTCCTTGTCCTGTTGATTGTATCGATATGATTACCGTTCCTTTACCTTCGCCTTCGATAAAACTTGAAAAAGCTAATTACGCGCGCGAATTGTTTAATATGCGGAATCAAAGGTTAGAACGCCAAATCATGGAAAAGGATGCGGAACTTTCCCCGAAACCGATTGTTCCAAATCGTAAAGATTACATCTTGGCGGCGCTACAAAGAAAAAAAATGAAATAATTTCTTATTTTTTAACGCGAAGAAATAAGCTAAAGTAAGAAAGTAATCTAACATGGATGTTGGAGTATCTTCTTATCAATTTTTCTATTTTTACCTTCCCCTCCTCCAACTTTGCCCTTCTTAACTTTTTAAAAAGAGTAGAAGACAATGCTAAATTTATTCTTTAATCCACTGTATAGACAGTTTCATCATGATCCCAGACACGTCTTACACGAAAGCGTTGCGCAAGGCAATTGTGCAGCTGTTCAGCTGGTGTTAGATCAGAATAATATTCCTATTGATTATGTTGTTAATGGGAAAACGCCTCTCGGCATTGCAATTGACCAAGGAGATTTACTCATTGCAGAGATGCTTCTTGCCAATGGGGCGCAAGTTAATGCCACTTACGCGGGTGCACCTTTAATCTGGGATGCAGCTGCCCGTGGTGCAACGCAGCTTGTAGCTTTATTAATTCGATTTGGCGCAGATGTTGAAGCAATTTATTCAGGTGTAACCCCGCTTTTGGCCGCTGTAGAAAATAACCATCCCTTTACAGTTGCGACTTTAATTGCGGCGGGTTGTAATCTTAATCCTGTTTTCAAACCATCGGGATACACACCCCTGCATGTCGCAGTAGAAAATCATGCTTTAGATATTGTAAACCAATTAATTCGTGCTAACGCAGATTTAAATGCAATAGATTTACTGGGAGTCACACCGCTTGCCAAAGCGCACTATTTTGATTTTGCGGATGTCGCACAAATACTAACCGAGGCGGGAGCTTTACCTGATATTGGGCAACAGTGGTTACAAAAACAGTTTTTGAAATATTTACAATGTATGCATATATTGAAACCCAATACTTATCCTCACTTTCCCACATACAGCGATCCTACTCAAGGCATGTGTTACGGCTTAACGATGCTATGGTCATTAAAGAAGGATAAAACCTGGGATGATACCCTCTTTAATCAATATGAAATGATTTCGAAATGGGACGGTACCTTATTGACGCTGCAAGATGATGAAATTTTACAAGCCCATTTTGAAGAAATATTGAATATTGTGATAGCAGGTCAATGTCAGTTGCCCCTGTTGCGTGGGTTAGCACAAAATAGACCCGATCATGTGTTAAATTTTATTGCTAGTAAGGATACGACGACTTATGAAGAAGTCTTTAAATTTGGCGGCGTATTGAAAGCGGCTGAGTTTGCCCCATTCATTGAAAAAATTTCATTCGCAAAATCGACATTCTTTTTATTTAATACCAATCATATTATGGCCTTTTCTCAAAATGGTTCAGATGATTATACGCTGTATGATTGTTTTCAATGTATAAGACCGAAAAAAATAACAACCCTACAAGAACTTACTAAGCGCATGAAGCGTATGTTAACTGCTACGGACAATCCTGAGACAGTAGGGTTTTGTATCATATTTCTAAATCAAGATGCACACGCGCTACGAGAAAAATTTAATCAAATAAAAAGCGATTTTCTGCAAACCTTGATCGAACAAAGAATGGTAAAGGGAGAAATTAACTTGACGGATCCTCGGGGTACATCAGGATTGGTGTATGCCTGCATGGGTGGTGACTTTGATTCGGTGCACCGTCTTATTGCAGCGGGTGCGAGAGTTCACCCTACCCCCCCTGAAGAAGAGCCTCCTCTCTTTTTTGCAGCGAGGAGCACCAACTTCGATAGCATTAAATTGATTGTCGCAAAAGGTGCTGATGTTAACTGTGTTTACCATAATCAAACGCCCCTATTTATTGCGATAATGGATGGTAACGTTAGTTTCGTAAAATTTTTAATTGAAAATGGTGCAGACGCAAATTTTTTACCCAATGGATTTACACCGCTTGGATTAGCCGCTGAGCGCGGTTACCTTGATATCGTTAAAATTTTGATAACTGCTAACGCTCATATAAATCAACCGAGCCTTGATGGACTGACGCCCTTAAATTATGCTTTGATTTTTAACAAAACTGAGGTAGCTCATTATCTTATGCAAAAAGGAGGGGTCGCTACTCCTCTTCCGAATGAACTTTTCAACTGTAATTTTACTGATTTTAAATCCGATTATGCTAACGAAGCAGACCTTGAGAATAGAACGCGATTCACTTTGTAAGCTCATAAAAAAAAGCTTGACCTGTTTAATAGGGCCAAGCTTTTTTGATCAATGACCTGAGGTTAGTAAGGTCTAACAATCACTTTGGTTCCAATGCGCGCGAAATTAAAGCGAATCCATTCTGCATCAGAAACACTCATGCGCACGCAACCGTGACTAACGTTGCCTTCCACTACATTACCCGGAGCTGATCCGTGCAAACCTTGATTGCCATTGAAAAACATGCAATAAGGCATCGGCGCACCACCTCGGGGCAAGGGGTAGATTGTGGATTTGCAACTAGCGCTGCCAAGCGATTGAATTCTAAAAGTTCCAACACGGGTACGGCAAGATCGCTTAATATCCGGACACCAACTGTTACCTGCTGTTGCTAAGCCCGAGCGAATCAGACTGCCGCTTGTATCATAGGCGCCCCATGCATGAACACTAGGATCAATAACAATTGTCTTTTCACCTGTAGCGATATGTGAAGGCAATCGGTCACTGTAACTAGTGAACGGCTTAGGCGAGGCAACTTGATTATTATTATAGGCAACCGTATTACTTGGGTAATTTTGCGCAGACACTGAATAGGTCGAACAAGATGAAATGAAAAAGGGTAAACACACAACACTCAACCACAATAAACGCTTGCTCATTCGCTTCATACCCCCACTCCTTGTGTTGTTATGGATTCAGTATAACGCGAAATTTATTACCAACTAATGTAGTAAGCGAAGATTGCGTTTTAACCTATTCAATTTGAATGATTTTTATAAAAATTGTATAAAATTTTCTCTGTAATTTAATTGACAGATGTCATAAAAATTTATAGTTTAAGCGCAAAAAAAATGGCTAAAGAAACAAACGAACAGCTTAGTATTTGGCCAAATAAATAGAGGTTTTATGGATCAATAATCAAAGCGCAGAAGGGTAATTAATTACTAACAGGTTTAAAATCGGGGTTTGTCCAAGGCCCTTTCACTTCATATTGCAACGTCGTTACGCGCGACACTTGTGAACCAATGACGCGTTCTACTGCAAATGCTGCAAGCCCAGCTATGGGGGTTGCGATTAATGCAGCAGCAACAGGAAGGCTGCTTGAAACATAAGGAATGGCTTTAACGGTTAAATCTAAATCTTTTCTACTGAAACCAATTCTACCTCTGATTTCAACCCGTGCGATTGGGCCCTCAATACGCATATTATTCGTCAACGCATTGCCATTTTTTAAATTAAAATCGCCCCGAATGTAATCAAAACTATACCCTTTATTAAATACATCACTAAAATCTAAAGATAATCTTCGCGGGAGTGCCTGCAAGCTAAAAACACTTAACAAACGAGCAAAATCCATTTTAGCGCCGCTCGTTCCTTCAATTTCTACAATTCGACCCGGACCTAAATCTAAATTTGCCTTGCCACCCAAGGTGGAAAGGGAAGGTGCAAAAGGTGAACCTTCCCATTGTAAATTAAATTGAATTTGACCCTTGCTCGAAACAAAGTTATGCGTATCAAAGTTTAAACTTTTCAATAAATTACTGACATTAGAAGACACGCCTTCGCCTTGCAAATGCGTTATATTCTTAAGCCAAGTGCCGTTCGCTCGTAAATTAAAAAAGTTTGAAGAAAGTTGCAGCGTACGGACAGATAAACCTTCGGCAATAGGTGTTGCATTGAAAATCACTTGCCCCAGATTCATATCATCATAGCGAACATGATCAGCTATAAAAGAAATGGGAGGAAGCGTTTCCGGCGACAGGCTCATTCCTGCACCGATGTTGGGAGTCGCATGTAAATACAAACGGCCAAAGCGGGCTTTGATTTGTTTTTCCCGATTAATCACTTGAGGAACTTCTAAATCACCCACAACATCGGGGCTACGCACATTGATGTTCCAATAATCTTTTTCTGGAAAACCGTGCACATTTAAATTGCTTAAACGTAGCTGACCCAGCATCACTGTGTCTGCAGAAATTTCAATACCTTGAAGCTTCAATGCATTAATACTTTCCGTTTTAGCTTGACCAAGATAGGTACTCACTTGTGACCAATCTAAAAGTTTAAGATGACCGGTGATATAAAGTCCCGGATTTTCAGGCCAAGAAGCTTCCCCTTCGCCAAGACGTAAATTGACACTTTGAAGATCAAACGCATCGTTTTTTTTATGCAAGATTAAAGCCGCACCGAGTACTGAACCATATCGTAATTTGATCCGTAAAAGATTAGCATCAGCGAAAATAATTTCTGCTTTAAATGCACGAGTTTCTTCCGCTTTTTTTGCAAATTGTTCAGGTAAATCAATTTTTAAACCGACTAAATCTGAGCTTAAGTCAACAGTTAAAGGACTATCCGTATCAATATTAATTTGAGTCGTTAAGTTAATACGACCTTCAGCAAAAGTCGCGATAGACATTTTTAGCCATTGTTCAATTTCAGCAACAGTCATTTTATTGTTAAGTGTTGCTTGAATCGTTTGTTTATTTCCTGGCTTTGTTAAGGTATTTAAATTTAAACTCACGGGTTGATTGTTCAGAATGCCTAAAATATTTTTCGCAGTAACTGAACTTTCAGTAAATTTCAACTGGCCTCTTAATTGATTTATAGCCAAATCACTACCGATTACTTTTAACTCTACATCGTTAAATCCTGCGTCCCCCTGAACTTTAATCGCATCAAGTTCGCTTAAAGGAATCGTTAATTTAGTTGTCAAACCTAAACGTCCGAGGATGTCCACGGTTTTGGTGATCTTGCCTAATGTTGCCTGTAGGGGGCTTGAATTAATAAAAGCGAATACATGTGTAAAATCGGTTTGGATGGGATCGTGACTAAGATTGACTACAACTTTATCCGCCATCAAATTAGGAATGTTAGCGACAATATTTGTAAAGGGTACTCCAGCTAATAAAGCTTCATCAGCAACTACCGTCATTTGGCTGCCATTGAAATTGATTTTGCCAGCCATATTTTTAAGCGTCGGCCAACTTTGCGCATAATTTAAATCAACTTTTTCAAATTCTCCGGTTACTGCAAAGACGCCCTTGCCGTTCGTAAATGGAAAATCTTTTAATGATCCTCTTAAAACAATATTTGCAGCTTTTAGTTCACCAGACTTTAAAGCTGTTTTTAACCATGTCGTGAGACTGGCATCAAAAAAACGAAGCGGCAAATAGCGCGTAATAATAGGCATTTTTTGCATGGTAAAATTGGCAGATAAATCAACTGTTGGTGCTACATTTTCTACAAGTGTCATCATCCCCGCAAGATTTAATGCCATTTCATTATTTAAAATTTGGAAATGCTGCAGGTCGATCGACCAGTTTTTATTCGTACCTTTAACAAGCGCTTCGCCTGCAAGTTCATCAATTGTAACTGGGGCTAACAAGGCTTTAGGATAATCGAGGACAAGCCGATTACTTCGCAAGGTAACATGACCAATTGACCCATCCCAATCCACTTTCCCAGTTAAATTTTTGAGGCCCGGTAAAACATCTTGCGCCGAAAAATAAATTTTATTGAAGCGCGTTGCGAATTTTAAATTCGAACTCACTTCCCAGGGTCCAGCTATAACTATACTGGTATCTTGCAAGTCGCCGCTTAAATTTAATTTCGCTAATCGAATATGGTCTTCATTAGTAAGCAACGAGGAATTCAATAAAAGTTGTTGCACATCTTTTAAATTAAGATAGCCAAAATTAATGAGTTTAGGTGTAAATACTTCATTGGCATTTTTTTCTAACACAACATTAAAACTTGTTACGGGCCATAAGCTTTGTGCTAAATCAATTAAAACATCGTCTCCGCTAATTTTATAAATATTGTCTTGTTTCTCATAGCCAAAATTCCCACTGAGGCGATTAATGGGATAAAGCATTTTATTGCGGTTGGCATATAATTTCACATGATATAACTGTGCAATGGTTTGCAGCTTAGTTAACGTACCCATCTGCAACGTAGCCCAGACTTTTATACTACCCACCCCACTTCTGATTTGAAAACCTTGCCATTGCCAGTCAGTAAACCACTGCGATAAAGATAACCCTGAAACGTTTAAATATACATGAGCATTAACATGTTTCGGATCTAACTCATGACCTTGGAAATTAATAACGGTATTTATTTTCGTCGGTACCGCTTGATGCAAGATAGCATCGCCCGTTATACGATGATTATCATTTGAATTTTTTAAATTTAAGCGATATAACGTTACAAATAATTTTTTACCCGTTTTAGAAACAAAACGTACGTCGGTGTCTTGTAAAGTCAAATACGGTTGTGTAAATAAAAACCCTACGACTTGGAGCGCTTTCGTTGGTTCTGTATCGGGTTGATCATTAAAGCCCGTGATTGCTGGAAAACCTTTTAATGCAATTTCACCCTTTTGATCTTCCGTGATATTTACTTCCGTTCCAGCTACAACAATGCCGCTTAGTACGGGTTGAAAATGCCATAAGCTTTTTAATAAAGAAAAATAAATGCGGACTGTTCGAATTTGTAAAATAGGGGCATTAGTTTCTTTACTTAAAAGGGTAACCCCTTTAAGAGCAACGCCAGGATGAAAGTGATACCAAGAAAAAGCTGCCTGATTGACAGTTACGGGGGTTTGTAACATTTCACCCGCCCACACCGAAAACTCATCTTTATGTTTATTCAGAAAAGGGGTAATGAATATGCCGGTTAATAAAATCAAAGCGATAAAAATAAATATTGCCGAAAGAGCGATGCCAACCTTCCTGGTTATGGATGCTATATACGCGTTCACGACACTTCCTTTTTGATTACGCGATTTTTAAACGCTTACGATAATCCCGCAAAAGAATATAAAGCCATGGCCATAAAATTGTGCTAGTCAGAGATGATAGCCAGTACAAATTGCTCGCTGGTACTTGGCCGATGAATCCTTGAATACAATACACAACGAATTGATACAGTAAAACAAAAAGGAAAATACTGAAACCTTGTTGCAGCCATGGATATAGACGGATGCGCAAATGCATACGAGTCACCAAATAAATAACAAGGGTATAAGCTAAAGCATGCTCACCCAGTAATGTGCCGTTTAATAAATCAACGATTAGACCGATAAACCAAGCCATGCCCACACTGACACGTGAAGGCATTTCAAATGACCAATAAATTAAAATGAGTAAGACCCAAGCCGGACGCAACCAAATGGTCCAATCGGGCATGGGCAGAATCATTAAAACTAAGCCCACAATAAAGGTTGTTAAAATAGCAAACCAACTATGCATTTTTTTGATACCACACTAATAAAACTTGGCGACTACTGTTTAAACGTGCACTGGGTTGAATTGCGATCGTCGCAAATTGGTTGCTAGGATCTTTTTTTATAGAAACCACTTTACCCACTGGATAACCTTCAGGGTAATGATCACCCAAACCTGAGGTGGTAAAAATATCGCCCGCACGAATATCTGCCGTTTTAGGTACATACATTAACCGTAGTTTTCCCGAATAACTGTCGCCAAATGCAAAAGAACGCAGACCATTCCGAGCATTTTGCACGGCAATACCACTTTTAGGATCGTTAATAAGTAAAACGCGACTTGTAATGCGCCCAGCTTCAATAATTTGTCCCATTACGCCATTTGCATCTAAAACGGGTTGACCAACATAAACACCATCGCGCGCACCTTTATCTAAGATCACTTGATTTACAAAAGGTTCAGAGTCTACGGCGAGAAGTTCAGCAATGAGGGTTTTACCCTTAACTTGACGGGAAGATTGAAATAAAGCTTTTAAGTAATCATTTTCTGATTCAATCGCGAGTAATCTTTGTAATTGTGATCTTACAATAAGCTGATCCGTTTTAAGTTTAAGGTTTTGCTTCACTAAGTCATCATGCGAAATAATTATAATTTTTATTTGGTTAAAAATTTGGGTAGGCAAATTGACTAAATACTGTAAGGATGCGATCGGCACCGATAAAGTCGTGCGAAAATGAGAAAAACTTTCGAGACGTTTATCCATGAACATGAGGGCAATAGAGATCACAATCAGCAAAAAAGCGCGGAGTCCAGGTTGCGATTCGCGAGTAAAAATAGAGCGAATGGTCTTTTCCTCACTTAAAATCTAAAAAGATGCGACTACTCGAATTAAACTCTTATTTCCTAAGAACCCACAACATTTGCGGGCTATAGGAAATAGATGAATACGTGAGAACGGAAATCTATCGTAGGAATTCCTAAATTGATGAACCCTATTCTCTTAATAAGAAATCAACGCCCGACGTTTCAATGACTTCTAATGCTTTACCGCCGCCTCTTGCAACGCAAGTAAGTGGCTCATCAGCGATAATGACTGGCAAACCTGTTTCTTCCATAAACAATCGATCAATATTTCTTAAGCAAGCGCCACCACCTGTTAAAACCATGCCCCGCTCGGCGATATCTGCAGCTAATTCTGGAGGAGCTTGTTCTAATGCTGCGCGAACAGCACCTAAAATCCCAGAAAGAGGCTCTTGTAATGCCTCTAAAATTTCATTACTTGTAATTGTAAAACTGCGTGGAATGCCTTCCGCTAAATTCCGCCCGCGAACTTCCATTTGTAACATTTGATTTGCAGGATAGGCTAAACCAATTTCATGTTTGATACGTTCTGCGGTTGCTTCCCCAATCAAAATGCCGTAATTACGACGCACGTAATTTGAAATAGCTTCGTCAAAACGATCACCGCCAATTCGGACTGAGGCCGAGTAAACGATTCCGTTTAAAGAAATAATGGCAACTTCTGTGGTACCACCCCCAATATCAACGACCATCGAGCCACGGGCCTCTTCAACTGGCATACCCGCACCCATTGCTGCAGCCATAGGTTCTTCGAGCAGGAAAACTTCTCTCGCGCCAGCGCTAATGGCTGATTCTTTAATCGCGCGACGTTCTACCTGAGTGGAACCACAAGGTACTGAAACAAGAACGCGAGGGCTAGGACGCAAAAAACGATTTTCATGCACTTTATGAATAAAATGTTGTAGCATTTTTTCTGTTACGTAAAAGTCTGCTATCACGCCATCTTTCATTGGTCGAATGGCACTAATATTACCAGGGGTACGACCTAGCATGAGCTTAGCTTCACTGCCAACAGCGACAACATGCTTTTGTCCAGGTGCTTCATGTCCTTGCCGAATAGCAACGACTGAAGGTTCGTTCAAAATAATTCCTTTGCCACGAACATAAATAAGAGTGTTTGCTGTACCTAAATCGATGGATAAATCATTAGAGAACATGCCACGGAGCTTTTTGAACATAGCAGGTAAATTTCCTTATTGAAAAGAGTTGTCGCACTCATGAGCATTCTAATCAATTTACAAGGTTAACGCCAAGAGTAAAACAAAAAATTTCTCGAAGCTTAAAGTAGAAATATTTTCGCTGGAAGAGAACATGCTTTATAATGACCCGCCCAAATAATTAGACAGGAAGCATTGCTTATGCCACTTACAGCCGATGATGTGTCAAAGATTGCTCACCTTGCGAGACTTAACTTTTCAAGGGAGGATGCTGATCCTTTCGCTGAAAAACTATCTCGAATCATTGCATTTATTGAGCAAATGAATGCTGTGGATACAAGTCAAGTTGAGGCCCTTTCTCACCCGCTTGAACTTTCGCAACGCTTACGAGAAGACGTGGTGACTGAACCTAACTTACGTGATAAATACCAGCGAATTGCGCCACTCGTTGAAGCCGGATTTTACCTTGTCCCTAAAGTCATTGAATAAGGCATGTTAAATGCATAAAAAAACCATTGCAGCACTGTCCAAGGATTTGCTCACGAAGAAAATTTCAAGCGTTGAGTTAACGCAACATTATCTAAACCGTATTAAAAATCATGATAAAACACTCAATACCTTCATTACGGTTACCGAAGAACAGGCCCTTCAATCCGCCAAACAGGCAGATGAAGTTATTGCTGCGGGCAAGGGGACAACATTAACAGGCATTCCTTTGGCTCAAAAAGATATTTTTTGCACTGATGGCGTATTAACTTCGTGCGGTTCGAAAATGCTCGCTAATTTTATTGCACCCTATAATGCAACCGTCATAGAAAAATTTAATGCGGCTGGCACCGTCTTATTGGGTAAAACCAATATGGATGAATTTGCAATGGGATCATCGAATGAAAACAGTTTTTATGGCGCCGTAAAAAATCCCTGGTGTATTGATTGTGTCGCCGGTGGTTCCTCCGGTGGTTCCGCCGCGGCCGTCGCTGCAGGTCTTGCACCAGGTGCAACAGGAACCGACACAGGTGGATCCATCCGACAACCGGCTGCACTATGTGGCATTAGTGGGTTAAAACCTACCTATGGCCGGGTATCGCGGTATGGCATGATTGCCTTTGCTTCAAGTCTGGACCAAGGTGGTCCTTTTGCTCGCTCTGCAGAGGATTTAGCCTTACTCATGAATGCGATGGCGGGATTTGACGAACGCGATTCAACGAGTGTTGAACGTGCGGTCCCGGATTATGCTGCAACTTTAAACGCACCTCTTACAGGATTACGCATCGGCTTACCCAAAGAATATTTCACTGCAGACATGAGTAAAGAAATGGGTGCGGCGATAGAAGCAGCGCTTGTAGTTTTCAAAAAGTTAGGCGCAACGATTAAAGAGATAAGCTTACCGAATACGAATCTTTCCACCCCCGTTTACTACGTCTTAGCACCCGCTGAATGTTCATCTAATCTTGCCCGCTTTGATGGCGTACGTTATGGCTATCGGTGCGAAAATCCAAAAGATTTAGAGGATTTATATAAACGTTCTCGGTCAGAAGCTTTTGGTGACGAAGTAAAGCGCCGTATCATGGTGGGTACGTATGTTCTTTCTTCTGGCTATTATGATGCGTATTACTTGAAAGCTCAAAAAATTCGCCGCCTTATTTGTCAGGATTTCATTAATGCCTATCAAGAAGTGGATGTCATTCTCTCACCCACGACACCCTCGACTGCCTTTAAAATTGGTGAAAAAGCCAGTGATCCAATCAGCATGTATTTATCTGACATTTATACTATTGCCGCAAATTTAGCCGGCTTACCCGCCCTTTCCATTCCTATGGGCTTCATCAATCAATTACCGGTTGGTTTGCAATTGATTGGTAACTTATTTGATGAAGCTAAAATTTTAAATGTGGCGCATCAATATCAACAAGAAACGGATTGGCATACTTACTTCCCGGAGGGTTTTTAAACCATGACACACTCACATCAAGAATGGGAAGCGGTTATTGGTCTCGAAGTACACGCACAATTAGCAACAAAATCTAAACTGTTTTCAGGTGCTGCCACGGCTTTCGGCGCAGAACCCAATACCCAAGCTTGCCCGATCGATCTAGGTTTTCCTGGGGTTCTACCTGTCTTAAATCGTGATGTTGTGATCATGGCGATTAAATTAGGGTTGGGGATCAATGCTGAAATTGCGAAAAAATCAGTTTTTGCACGCAAAAATTATTTTTATCCCGACTTACCCAAGGGCTATCAAATTAGTCAATTTGAGTTACCCGTCGTCACGGGGGGCTACTTAGATGTTGGCTTTGAAGATAATACTCAAAAACGGATTGGCATTACGCGTGCGCATTTAGAAGAAGATGCGGGCAAATCCTTACACGAAGATTTTCAAGGCTACACCGGTATTGATTTAAATCGTGCTGGCACGCCGTTATTAGAAATTGTTTCTGAACCTGACATGCGTTCAGCTAAAGAGGCTGTAGCATATTTAAAAGTTTTACACAGCTTAGTACGTTATTTACAAATTTGTGATGGCAACATGCAGGAAGGTTCCTTCCGTTGCGATGCGAATGTTTCAGTGCGTCGCAAAGGTGAGACGAAATTAGGCACCCGTGCAGAATTAAAAAATATTAATTCTTTTCGATTTGTAGAACGTGCCATTAATTATGAAATTGAACGACAAATTGGCATTATTGAAGGCGGCGGAATCATTAAACAAGAAACCCGACTTTTTGATCCCAATAAAAATGAAACACGTTCCATGCGTAGTAAGGAAGAAGCAAACGATTATCGATATTTTCCCGATCCCGATTTATTGCCTCTCATCATTAGTGAAGAATTAATTGCAAAGGTAAAAAAAGAATTACCTGAATTACCACAACAAAAACGTGATCGTTTTATCCAGCAATATCAACTTAGCCACTATGATGCGAGTATTCTAGTTAGCAGTCAAAACATGGCGGATTACTACGAAAGTGTGGTTAAAGCTTCAGGTAACCAAGCTAAACTTGCGGCGAATTGGGTGATCAGTGAACTGCTTGGGGCGCTTAATAAAGAAGGTTTTGAAATTACTGAAAGTCCCATTCCCTCTGCTGAACTGGGCAAACTGGTATTACGTATCGGGGATCAAACAATTTCCGGTAAGATTGCTAAAACAATTTTTGAAAGCCTGTGGAATCAAGAAGACACGGTCGACAACCTTATTGAAAAAGGCGGCTTAAAACAAGTTACCGATAGCAGTGCGATTGAAAAATTAATTGATGAAATCATTGCTGCCAACCCGCAACAAGCTGCAGATTACAAAGCAGGAAAAGAAAAATTATTTGGCTTTTTCGTAGGTCAAGCCATGAAAGCTTCAGGTGGAAAAATTAACCCACAGCAGTTGAATGAATTGCTGAAGAAAAAGCTTAGTTGACAGTTTACTTTCTCTACCTTGGGTTAGTTTGCGAAACGTTATAGTTTGGCTTGATCGCAAACTAGCCCAGGTGAAAAAGCCCAAAATTGCCCAATGAGTTTAACGAAAGCCAACGCAAATAATCCGAGCTTACAGACAATGAAAGGGCCCTGGCATGGAAGGACAAAAAACAATATTTCAGCTATTACTCATTTTCCTGGGTATTGCATTGACGACAACAGGATTCGGTCACGAACCGTGGCTATTAACCGCTGAGCAAATACAATTACTTCACACCCAACCTAATCCAACCCTATTCACTCAACTTACCCTATTTAATTCATTAATTGGTTTGTCTGCACTACTGGGTGTAATGATTTGGATAATCATTCATTGGTACTTTCCCCCCCAGCATCAATCGCAAACGCACGCACAACCCTGGATTTCCTTTGTGCTACGACTAGGGGCCGGAGTGATGCTGATTCTTTTATCGTTAGGTTTACTTCCTAGAAGTGGGGTACCTTATTTTGCAGAAAGTACAATGTTGGCGCCTGAATTTTTGTTAAGCCACATTCCGCAATCCTGGGCATTTCTCCAATGGATGGAGCTTACCTTAGGGATAGGTTTAGTATTGGGCTTATGGACTCGATTTTTTGCATTTATTTTCCTATTGTTTATGGTGCTTTGTTGCAGCTTATATGGTCACGGAGTCCTGCAGTATTGCGGTTTTTATCTAGGAATTACTTACTATCTTCTTACTCAAGGTGGTGGAAAATTTGCTTTGACACAAAGCGCGCCTTCACCGCTTGCGGTTTCTCCCCGCCGGGCTTTTCTCATTTTACAAATACTGACGGGCATTAATTTTATTTATTCCGCAATAACTATTAAACTTTTCCAACCTAATTTAGACATTGCAATTTTAACGCTTAATCAGGCTTTTACTTTTGGCATTCCTTATGAGTATTTTGTTTTTATGATGCTCATCACTGAAATCATATTTGGTCTTCTCATTATTTTAGGTTGGCGATTAAGATTGATTTCAATATTATTGTTAGTCCTGTTTGTTTTTTTAAGTATTGATGTGTCAGAAAATCTTTTAGCGCATAGTTTTATTTATGGGATCTTGGCAGCCTTTTTTATTACTGCAGGCGTTCCGCTCATTCAAAAAAAATAAAAAGTAAAAATGCTGAAATGATAGGCAAAATCAAGTTCAGCATTGGAGATACATTTTTTTTATGCCTTTAACGCAACTTTGATCCAACCCGGTTCTCTTGCATCAAATTGTTTATAAGCTTCCAATGCATTCATTAAAGGTTCTCGCTGCGTTAGGATTTGGGTTGGATCAATGATGCCTGCTTCCACAAGTTGTAATAACCTGGGAATATAGGCGCGATGATGACAATTGCCCATGACTAATTTTAAATTCTTATTCATAGCCTTACCGATCGGATAAGTTTGCGAAGCTTCTGCATACACACCTATAATTGAAATGGTTGCACACTTGCCTGCTAATTCAACCCCTGTACGTAGCGCTTGACTGGGAGCATCTCCTGGTATCCAATTTTTGCCCTTTGGATGTGTCGTAGGCGCAATTTTTGTAAGCTCGTCTTTAAATTCTTTTGCGTCTTTTACGCCTTTTAAAGCCGGTCCTTTCGTAGGTTTAACAGCATCCACCCCGACTGCATCAATCACCACGTTTGCCATCGTACCCTCTGTTGCATCCTTAATGATTTCAATGGGATTAACTTCATCAAAATTGAGAATTTCCGCACCTTGTTTTCGCGCAAGTTCTAAACGTGAAGGAATGCGATCAATAGCAAAAATTCTTGAGGCACCTAAAAGCTTACAACTCGCAATAGCAAATTGCCCAACCGGCCCACAACCCTGAATGACAACGACATCGCCTGGTTTAACTTGAGCCATGTCAGCCCCAAAATACGCTGTAGGAAAAATGTCTGATAATAGGATGGCTTTGTCATCTGAGACTGAATCAGGAATTTTAACGAGATTATTACTCGCAAAAGGGACACGAACAAACTCGGCTTGGCAGCCTTGTAATGGGCCCGAATTTTTAGGACCCCCAAAAAACGCTGTGCCAGCTTCCGGTCCATTTGGATTGGCATTATTGCATTGAGAATAAAACCCTTGTCGACAGAGTAGGCAATAACCACAACTAATGGTTGAAGGAACAATGACCCGATCACCCCGTTTCAAATTTCGAACATTTTTGCCAATTTCTTCTACCACACCGACTGCTTCGTGGCCTAAAATGGTGCCCTTCTTCATAGGCCCCACGGTGCCCCTAATAAAATGCAAATCTGTGCCACAAATCGCACTGGTCGTAATGCGAACGATGGCATCATCTTTATCTTCTATCTTGGGTTCTCGTACATTTTCAAGCCTAATATCACCAATATCATGAAATACAATGGCCTTCATAAATTAATCTCCATGGCTAAACAATCCCTTTCCAACGCGATGGATCGCTTCTTATTAATGGGTGTTGTAACCTGAGCAAATGCGCTTGCCGTCTCTAGAGCTTCAGGGGAACTCCCCGCTTCCTACACCACAAAACGTTAATTTTCCATCATAACATTGGATTTGCATGCGGTAAAAAATTCATCCTGCTCGCTTTAAAGGTCTATTCTTCGTTATAATATTGTTTCTAATACATTACTTGCTACCGTCTCAAATTACCCATGAGCCCCACACCCGAATTAAGATTACAAGGCTTTGACTATAAACACTTATTTTACTCTGAGGGTTTAGCTAGGCTTGATGAAACATTTTTAGATTTTTTAGGTGAACGCGATCAACCCCTCAAGAATCACCTCCTCGCTTACCGACAAAATCATGCTTTTACTAAAATAGAAATCAGTGAATTATTAATTGCAAGTGCGGCCCTATTAGAAGATTTCCTAGGCCAGCTTTTCCAAATTGAAGAGCAAGTGGCAATTGCCCAGGCAAGGACTATTGCTCACAATCCAATTTCTGCATTTAAGAAATATTATGTCTTAAGAAGGGCGCGTAAATCTCTGAACCAGGTTGAGAGTTACCCAACCTTTGAAACCTTAACCCTTTGGTTAGATGAACATTTACAAAAAGCCGCTTTGAAAGCCGCAGATCGCGAATTATCTATTGCGCTACTGGGCATGCAATTTCTCAATAATCCTGATGTGTATGCCGATGAAATTGAAATGTTAGTTAAATGGTGTGTAAGGGTGATGACTTCACCCGAGGGGACAACCATACTGACAACATTTCGTCTTTTCCAACAACCCGCTCGACTTGATTACCAAAACCTTGTGCCAACGCATTTAATTGATGCCGAAAGAAGGTCCGTTGCGCCTGAGGCATTACGCTTACGTGATGGGTTCGCGTTAACAGATCCGCGGATGAATGCTCGCGAAGTGCAAGACGAAGTTAATTACTGTATTTACTGTCATGACCATGAAGGCGATTTTTGCTCGATTGGTTTTCCGAATAAGAAAAGTGATCCCAGTTTAGGTTTTAAAAAAAATCCTCTTGATGTCACTTTAATAGGGTGCCCGCTCGAAGAAAAAATTTCAGAAATGCACACGTTAAAAAAAGATGGCTTAGCGCTTGCCTCCTTAGCAATGGTGATGGTTGATAACCCGATGTGTCCTGCTACAGGGCATCGCATCTGTAATGAATGCATGAAAGCCTGTATTTATCAGAAACAAGAACCGGTCAACATTCCACAAATTGAAACCCGTGTTTTAACCGATGTCCTTGACTTACCATGGGGCGTTGAAATTTATGATTTACTCACCCGCTGGAATCCTTTACGTCAACATCAGTGGGTAATGAAACCCTTTAATGGCTTGAAAGTGATGATCGCAGGCATGGGTCCTGCTGGTTTTACGCTTGCTCATCATTTGCTGCTGGAAGGGTTTGCAGTTGTTGGCTTTGATGGTTTAAAAATCGAGCCCCTACCTGAGGCATATTTAACGCAACCCATTTATCGATTCGATGATTTAAAAGAGGCGCTCGATGAACGGCTGATGTCTGGATTTGGTGGGGTAGCTGAGTATGGCATTACTGTACGCTGGGATAAAAACTTTCTAAAACTTATTTATGTAAGTTTACTTCGCAAACCTTATTTCCAAGTTTTTGGCGGCGTTCGATTTGGGGGCACCATCACAGTTGATGATGCCTGGGATTTAGGATTCGATCATTTAGCCGTTGCTGTAGGAGCAGGCTTACCCAAAGCATTGCCTATCCCTGGTAGCATGGCACCGGGTATGCGCCAAGCTAATGATTTTCTTATGGCCTTACAATTAGGTAATGCTGCGAAAGATGACAGCTTAAACAATTTGCAAATGCGATTACCGGCTGTGGTCATCGGTGGTGGATTAACCGGTGTTGATACTGCAACGGAACTGCAAGCCTACTATATTGTGCAAGTAGAAAAAACATTAGAGCGATTTGAAACACTGGTGCAAACGTATGGCCAAGATTATGTGCACGCAACTCTTGATGCTGCATCCCAAGCAATTTTGTCTGAATATTTAAACCATGGGTTAGCGATTCGTGCAGAGCGAGAACGCGCTAAAGGAGCAAACGAATTACCGAATTTCATTCAACTCATCCGGCGTTGGGGTGGTGTTAGTATTGCTTATCGAAGGAGTATGCAAGAGTCACCCGCTTACATTAATAATCACGAAGAGTTAAAAAAAGCATTAGAAGAAGGAATTTATTATCTCGAAGGCGTTGAACCTTCTGCTGTCGAACTCGACGAATTTGGTCATGCTGCAACTTTAATTTGTCAAAAACGAATTCGGAATGAAGACTTACGCTGGGTTGCAACTGAGGAAGAAATAAAATTACCTGCGCGCTCAATTCTTGTTGCAACCGGTACACAACCTAATATTGCTTATGAGTTTGAACATCGCGGAACATTCAATAGAATGAATTTGCAATATCAACATTATGAGGAAGATGAAGAGGGAACGCTCGCAAGCGCCCCCGGTGTTCAACATTGCAAAGATCCTTTTTTTGGTGCTTTCACTTCTTATCAGAAAAAAGATAAAAGAGTCAGTTTAATTGGCGACACTCACCCCGTCTTTCACGGCAGTGTTGTTAAGGCAATTGCATCAGGCATGCGAACCTATCCCAAAATTGTGCGGACCTTGCAAGATCGATGTAGAGATAAAGTTGATGAAGCGATTTACCAACAATTTTCTCAAACCATGAAAGAATTATTTTTAGCGAAACTCGTGACCGTAACCCGCAAATCACAAGATACCCTTGAACTCATCATTAAAGCACCGCTTGCTGCTCGGCATTTCAAAGCTGGCGAATTTTATCGCCTGCAAAATTATGAAACTTATGCAACCAAGGTCGGCGCCACTTTACTTCAACTTGAACCCCTTGCGCTCATTGCCGCAGATTGCGACAAAAAAAAGGGGCTCCTTACTTTTGTTGTTAAAGAAACGAATGCGACTACGAAAATTTGTGCAACCTTAAAACCAGGTGAACCTGTATCGCTTATGGGTCCCACGGGTGTGCGTGCTAAAGTACCAGCAGTGAGAGAAACGATATTAATCGTGGGTGATCATTTTAGTTTATCTTTTATCCGAGCCTACGGTGCTGAATTAAGGACGCATCAAAATCGTGTCATTTATCTTGCGACCTATCAAGATCAAGATGATATTTACTCACAAACTGATTTAGAAGATGTGACTGACTTAATTATTTGGCTTACGCAGAAGGGGAACCCTTTTACCGCTAATCGTCCTCAAGACATTGTTTATCATGCCCTGACTCCTTTAGAGGGACTCATCAAATATCACCAAGAAAATAATAGTATTCCTTTAGCTGATGTTGATCGTATTCATATTGTGGGTAATACTGATTTATTGCGCATGTTTCAATCTTCGCAACAAATGCTTTGCAATGACTACTTCATCAAAAATCCAAAAATATACGGATCTGTTTATGGCAACATGCAATGCATGTTAAAGGGTGTGTGTGCGCAATGCTTACAATGGCAAATCGACCCGGAAACCGGTCAACGCACCAAAGCCGTTTTTGCCTGTTCTTGGCAGGATCAACCCTTAGAAATTGTTGACATCAATCACATCGATGAACGTCAAACCCAAAACCGTTTACTCGAGAAGTTAACAACCCTGTGGGTTGATTATTTGTTTGATCATTATCAAGTAGCAAGGATTTGATTAGGGCGAGTATTAATTAATACTCTAATCTTTCGTGGATTGTCCCCGTTGCTTGCAAGCTATTTCCCCGGCCCATAAATGCACAATAAGTCATTCAGATAAAACAACCTTAAACCAGGGAAATACTCAGCAAGGTAAACAAACAATTCAAATTTATCCAATGCTCTCCCAAAAATCTAACGCTTTCTCACTAAACTTAAACCATCACCGATAGGGACGAGATTATGCGTTACGCGGGTATCACGTAGAATTTTTTTATTCAGAGTGCGCATCGTTTGAGTTATTTCATCATTTTCTACGGATGCAGCAACTTTACCGCCCCACAAAACATTATCAATAGCAATCAATCCACCACGTCTTAAAAGACGAAGTGATTGCTCATAGTATTCATCGTAATTTTTTTTATCAGCATCAATGAAAATAAAATCGAATGTGGAAGCTTCATCATCAGTAAGTAGTTGATCTAACGTGCTAAGCGCAGATCCGAGTCTTAAGGAAATTTTATCGGTCATGCCAGCTTTTTCAAAATAACGCAGCGCAACCGTTGTCGCTTCCGGACTGACATCGCAGGTTACGACTTGACCATCAGATGGGAGGGCTAATGCGGCGATGAGGGCACTGTAGCCAGTAAAAGTGCCAATATCTAGCGTTTTTCGAGCATTGAGCAATTCTAAAAGTAAACCCATCAGCTGCCCTTGCTCTGGAGAGATGATCATTTCTGATCCAGTCATCTGCGCCGTTTCATGACGTAAAGCGCTTAAAATCTCGGGTTCGCGCGTATTAGAAAGAATATATTGATATAAATGAGGGGTTAAATTAAGGGTTTGATTTGACATAACGGAATTCTTTAGGGAAATTAAATGGGACATCGATCATAGCATTTATTTGGACTGAAACGAATGGTATAATTTGAAACTTACATTACCAAAAAATGCCCCCCGGAAACGCGTCTTCGCGTATACTATTTATAATTCTTTAGTGGGAGTAGACCATCGTGTGGTTAATTATTTTATTAGTTATTATTGCCATTTTGGGCTTTGTCGCGCTTACTTACAATCGCTTAATCGCTCAAATTGAAACCATTCACAATAATCAAAAACAAATTGATATTCAATTGGATCGACGATTTAAAGTATTTGAATCTTTAATTAATGTTGTAAAGAAATATATGGATTACGAACAAACAACATTAAAAGATGTTGTTGCACTACGTAATCAAGCACAACAAGCCAAAGCGAGTGGTAATGAAAAAGCAAGAATTGATGCAGAAAATCAAATTTCAGGTATTGCAAGCCGCATCAACGTTGTTTTCGAACAATATCCTGAGTTAAAAGCAAATCAAAACGCAATTCAACTGCAAGAAGAAATCGTTAGCACTGAAAACAAACTTGCTTATGCTAAGCAATCATACAATGATAGTATTGAAATTTATAATGCCAATAAAAAATCTTTTCCAGCGAACTACATTGTTTCAAGCTTTCGAAGTAAGCTCGACTTTGATTTCCCCTATTGGCAGTTGAGTCCAGAAAAAGTTACTGAACAAGAATCATATACGGTTCGTTTATAACTAATCATGTCTAATCCTCTCAACGAATTTACCAATACTACAGCTGATTGGCGCAAATCACTGCGCCAAAATCAGTTCCGTAGTACCATGGTTATTATTTTCTTTATGCTTATTTACATCAGTATTGGCTTACTTATTGATGTTTATTTATATGCTAGCACTTATCCGGATGCGCCACTGAGTACGCTGCTTATAGCCCTTGTTACTTTTAAACTTTTTCCTATTGCGACTTTAATTCTCGGTGGCATCGCCGGTATTTCTTTACTGGTCACTTTTACTTTGTACGATAAATTAATGTTACTAGGAACCGAATATCAGGAAATTACGCCGGAAACTGCTCGCTCGACACAAGAAAAACAACTGTATAATACGGTAGAAGAAATGAAAATTGCCGCAGGCTTACGATACATGCCAAAAGTTTTTGTAATCAATGCAGCGTATATGAATGCTTTTGCAAGTGGTTATAGTGAAAAATCTGCAATGGTCGCCATTACACAAGGTTTACTTGATAAATTAAACCGTGACGAACTACAAGCGGTAATGGCCCACGAATTAAGTCATATTCGTCACCTCGACATCAAACTTACATTGATGGCATCTCTGCTTGCCAATATTATGTTAATGGTTTTAGATTTATTATTTTATAATGCGATATATAGTGGCAACAGAAGTAATGGTCGATCGCGCAATTCTTTGCTTTCTGTGATTATTATATTGCGCTATCTCCTACCCGTCATTAGCATGATTCTCTTACTCTATTTAAGTCGTAAAAGAGAACTCATGGCAGACGCAGGCGCAGTTCAACTTATGCGAACCAATGAACCGTTGGCTAAAGCATTACTCAAAATTCAAAACGATCACCTAAGTCACCAGGAAGAATATCAAGCAGCTTATCGCAATACTCGGAATGAAAACATTCGCCGTCAAGCTTATCTATTTGATCCAGCTGATGCAGGCATTAAACCGCTCACTTCCATTAGCGATTTATTTGCGACGCATCCAAGTATGGAAGAGCGTTTGAAGGCACTTGGTTATACTAAAAAAATAAAATAAATATGCATACTATTAAAAAAAACATTGGTGTATTACTTACCAATACCGGTACACCTAGCGCACCCACGACGAAAGCAGTACGCGCTTATTTGCGAGAATTTTTATCTGATAGCAAAGTTATTCAGCTTCCTCGTTGGCTATGGCTTCCTATTCTTTACGGATTTGTTTTAACAACACGCCCCCAACAAAGCGCTAAACTCTATCAAAAAATATGGACTGCAGATGGTTCGCCCATGCGCATAAACATGCAAGAAATTGCAGAGCAACTCGCGCTCAACCTTTCACATGATTTACAGGCGAATGTCTTTGTTGAAGTTGGCATGAATTATGGAGTTCCTAGTATTGAAAATGCTTTGAAAAAATTAGCTGCCTGTCAACTTGATCATCTTATAATTCTGCCCCTCTATCCCCAATTTACCCAAGCAACCACTGGCTCATCGATCGACAAAGTAAAACGCCAACTTGGTGCATTAGCGATTGAAACTAAATCTCATTCCATTACCAACTACGCGGCATTTCCCGCCTATATTAATGCCCTTGCTGAAAGTACCAAAAGATATTGGCGGGAAATGAAAGTTCAACCAGAACATTTACTCGTTTCTTTTCATGGTATTCCGAAACGATACGTAGAAGCAGGTGATCCTTACCAACAGCAATGTGAAATAACTGCTAAACATTTTATTCACGCTTTACAATGGCCAGAAGAAAAGTGGACCCTCTGTTACCAGTCTCGATTTGGTTATGAAAAATGGCTTCAACCTGCTCTCCCTGATGTTTTAATCAAACTCTCACAACAAAATATCAGCCAAGTTGATGTCATTTGCCCAGGATTTTCAGTCGATTGCTTAGAGACGTTAGAAGAAATTGCTATACGTAGTGAAGAATTCTTTCTAGAAAATGGCGGAAGGTCTTTACGTTATATTCCTGCACTTAACGCGCTTCCCGCTCACATTAAAGCGCTTGCAAAGCTTGTTGTTGAAGAATTAAAAATTTAACCGGCTTTAACTTCGAGCGTTTTATCTTAAATTTAATGAAATAAAGATAATTTTTCTTGAACTCCAATACTCGCTCATCTTTATTATTATAAAATTTATTTCATATTCTAAAAGCTTAAGAATTGCTTAAGGTTTCTATAGGATCATGATCCATAACAATAATCGCTTTGAGAAGAAATGTAATTGACCTTTAATTTAGCCTTAACAAATTGCAGTTACAATGAGGCAAGTTTTAAAATAGGTATAAATAATGCAAAATCGAACGTTTTCGTTTGGCGCTTATCAGCCAAGTCTTTTGAAATATAACTTTCATTTTGATATTACGACTTTTGAAAAAGGCGAATATAGCGCTGTTGCTAGACTCATGGTCTCCCCTTATCAACGTCATTCTCTCAGTGCTGGGAAGAAAATACTTAAACGAAGATTAGCTCTCTTAGGAATCGACCGCGCAGAGCATTGCACTATTTATTTTGACCAGGGAATGATGTGTATTCTGCCTCCTTCAGGCCTTCCGCTTAAGGATTTCGTAGCTATATTACTATCTATAGATAAAAGACAGCCCCCTATAATTACCTATGGAAAATATGGAACCGTAAACACGACCCCACTCAGTGATAATGTAGCGTCAATCATTCAAAATACAGCTGTAAATCATTTTCACTTTGAAATTTATTCTGAAGATAAAAATTATGAATTTGTTATTAAAGTATTGACCAATCCTTTTTATGGGTCAAATCCCCAAGAGAATTCATTAAGATTTCAAAATTTACTTAAACGTGATGCTGGTCATCTGATACCAACTGCCTTATATGCTTGCCAGTATAGCAGTGATGATCAATATTTTTATCTTCATATCCAAAAAAATATGGGCTTAAACCTTGAACTAATCATTCAAATGCTGCAAACCTTAGAGAAAAAGTTTGGCCCCATTAAAATCAGCTTTGCAGATCAAAAAACAGAAGTCATAAGCCAAATGAATACGAGTTGTTCTCAGCAATCCAACCCGCACCCTCAGCAGCCGGCATTATCCCGATTAGATGCTAAGCAAAATTCGTTTGATACTTTCGTCAATCAAGCTGATCATTATTCTTCAGGCAAAGCACTCTATAAAAGCTCAAATTCTTATCCTGTAAACAATAATAATAACAATAATATGCCATCTCCTTACACTAACCCTAGTGAACCTTCGATTTGTAATGACCCTAGCTGTCAACTTAATCTTCTACCCGACGCTCCTGCATTTACTAACGCTAATCAAAATCATTTATCTACGAATGTTAATATTCATTCGGTGGCTACCACCTCACAACCAAATATTATGTCGTCTCAGGCTGATGAGCCATCTAAGGGGGAACCGACCGCTAAGTTATTTCGTATTGGAAAATTCATGTTGACCCTATTTCCAGATAGGAATTTCAACATCACCCCATTCAATCCTCCTTCTTCAAACCATTTGAATCCGACCAAACAATAGATATTCAGAATATAAATAATAGAAAAATTTCACATCGCGAAAGTTGCAAGGCACACAAAATTGAAGCCTTGCGCCCTCTTGCTTGAGTACTTGAAAAATAAAATTTGACGCCTTCACTCGATAAATTATCAAATGCATTCGTGGTGCTGCATGCTATGATCTTTAAGCCTCGGTATTAAGGATGATACCTTATGAGATTGAAACAGTGCGCCTACTTCGTCATTTTAATCATGTTGATTTTTCCCCCGCATACTTTTGGTTTTCCCCACTATGGCGGTAGACTTTCTGCCATTCTTCTAGGTAAAGAGCCTGCCCAAATTCAAGGCTATCAACTTATGGTTTACTATGATCCAGGATCACTAGCATGGGATAAGTTGTCACTTTATTTCGATGGCGGGTTCTCCCACTTTTATGTAGACAACATAGCTCATTACGCAGACATTCAAATCTATTCTGCAGCGCCTGTACTACGCTATGCTTTTCTGGACACCACTCACATTACTACTTTTTTAGAAGCGAGTATCGGACTTGCTTATCTTAACCACACCCGACTCAAAAATCGTAATTTAGGGATCCATTTTGCTTTTCAGGATCGGCTTGGAGTCGGCGCTTTAATTGGCCCTCAAAAACGAATCAACATCGGGCTTCATGCGGTACATTACTCGAATGCGCATTTATCCAGCCATAATTCCGGTTTAACTGCGCTTTTAGTATTTGATATTGGATATCAATTTAATTCTTAAGTGAGTAACGGTAAGATACTCAAAAGCAGGGCCGCAGCATGCGTAAAAGAATTCCCATTAAAAATCATCAACAAGAAATCCAGTTGACTGCAAAACGCACGATGCTGGCTTTATTTACTATTTTCATTTTCCTGGTTATTCTCACCATACGACTTTATTACTTACAAGTTTATAAACATGTTGTCTACAGTACGCTCTCCACAAAAAATCGTTTAGAACTTGTTCCTGTTGAACCAACGCGAGGCTTAATTTACGATCGTTATGGGGTACTCCTTGCGGAAAATATTCCTGTTTTCAGTTTAGATGTGTTTCCATACCAAATTAAACATTTCCCTAAAACACTGGACGCCTTGGCGAAGATCATTAAGCTCACGGACAATGATCTCAATCAATTCAAACGCCAATTAAAACAACACCGTCGTTTTGACGAAATCCCCTTAAAATTACGCCTAACTGATGATGAAGTGGCGCGTTTTGTTGAAAATCAACACCGGTTCCCCGGGGTCATGATTAAAGCGCGATTACTCAGGCATTATCCTTTTGGTAACAATTTTAGCCATGTGGTGGGTTATGTGGGTCGTATTAATACCCAGGAACTCAATGAAATCGATGCAACAAATTATAGTGCTAGCCACTATATTGGAAAATTGGGTATAGAAAAATTTTATGAAGCAGCCCTTCATGGCCATGTGGGCTATGAAGAAGTAGAAAATGATGCAAGTGGTAAGCCTATTCGGGTCTTAAAAGAAATAAAAGGTGCACCCGGAACCAATCTCTACCTCACCTTAGACAGTCACTTACAATTTGTCGCGGAAAAAGCGCTTCCCGGTCGCGGCGCGATCGTGGCACTCCAACCTCAAACCGGGCAGGTTCTTGCTATGGTTAGCAAACCTGGATTTGATCCCAATTTATTTGTCGTAGGAATTAGCCAGAAGGATTATCAAGAGTTAAAAGATTCGCCTGAACGACCTTTATATGACCGAACTTTGCGCGGTCTGTATCCTATTGCTTCGACGATTAAACCGTATCTCGCCTTGCAAGGCTTAGATACGGGCATTATCAACGCTAACTCCACAGTCAATGATCAAGGTGTATTTCAATTACATGACCATTCGCATGTTTTCCATGACTGGTTACGGCAAGGTCATGGAAAAATTAGTCTTGGCCGAGCATTAGCAGTTTCTTGTAACGTTTATTTTTATGAATTAGCTGCCAAAATGGGTATTCAGTCCATGGATAATATTCTTGAGCGATTTGGGTTTGGATCACTCACTGGAATTGATTTAGAGGGTGAAATCCCAGGCGTGTTAGCTTCGCCTGCATGGAAGATTAAAGCCAAGGGACATGCGTGGTATGAAGGAGACACAATTTTGTCTGGCATTGGCCATGGTTACATGCAGGCAACCCCTCTCCAGCTCGCCTATGCAACTGCCACGCTTGCCAATCGAGGCGACCGTCGTCCGCCCTACTTGCTCCTTGGCGAGCAATTATCTGGTCAAAGCTACAGGGTGCGTAAGCGACTAGCTGAGAAACGAATTGGATTAAACGATGAATCTAACTGGGATTACGTCATTAGCGCCATGACGAATGTCATTACCCATCGCGAAGGGAGTGCATTTCGCTTTGGACGTTCTCCTTACACCATTGCTGCTAAAACGGGCACGGGGCAAGTAACCAAAAGACGCATTGCGGAAGAACGCGATCAGCAAGAAAACCTTCCAGAAAAATTACGCGACAATCACTTATTTATTGCCTTTTCTCCCGTCGAAAACCCCGTGCTTGCTCTCGCTATTATTACTGAAAATAGTAATACAGCGATTGAAACTGCGCGCATCATTTTTGATTTTTATTCAGCTTGCTCACGAGAAAGCACAAAAGCTAGTCATTCACTAAGTAGCAGTGTCACAATAACCATGGGCCTTAATACTAAGTGCCAAAGTATTGCCGAAAATAAAATCGCAGCAATTAAGCACCTTTAGGCTAACCCTGTCCTAAGTTTTGGCCACTATGTACGGATAAATAAAACAAAGAGTAAACGTATGCTTATAGGTAATCTCAAAAATAAATTTAAAAAACCTCAGCATGACACACGCTATCGCAGTATTTGGCATTACTTTCACATTGATATTTTTCTTTTGACCTTATTAATGGGTCTTTGTGTTACTGGATTAATTATTTTATTTAGCGCATCCAGTCAAAAACCCCATGCTTTAGAATTACAAGCTATGCGTCTAGGTTTTGCTTTTTTTGTGATGATTGTAATTGCACAAATTCCGCCAGCTACCATGAGCCGCTTTGCACCCATGCTCTATGTTTTAGGGTTAATCTTATTAATTGTTGTCTTAGGCATGGGGCATGTTGGCAAAGGCGGCAAACGGTGGCTTAATTTTGGTGTCCTCCACTTACAGCCTTCCGAACTCATGAAGCTTGCCATTCCTCTTTTTCTAGCCTGGTTTTACCATCGCACGCACTTACCTATTACATTCAAATCAGTATTGCTTGCCATTCCTATCATATTTGTCCCTGCTATTCTCACTGCAAAACAACCTGATTTAGGAACTGCAATCTTACTTGCGGTAGCTGGCGGTAGCGTCTTATTTTTAGCAGGATTAAGTATGCAATTCCTGTTTACAACGCTAGGCTCACTTGCCATCTTAGTCCCTTTCGGATGGTATTTTTTGCACGATTACCAGCGTTCGCGGGTTTTAACATTTTTAAGTCCAGGGCGCGATCCTTTAGGTGAGGGTTACCATATCATCCAATCCAAAATCGCAATTGGTTCAGGGGGATTATTTGGGAAAGGGTGGTTAAACGGCACCCAATCGAATTTGCATTTCTTACCCGAACATTCAACTGATTTTATTTTTGCCGTATGTGGAGAGGAGTTTGGTTTTGTCGGTAATATGATTCTAATTGGCCTCTATGTTTTAATTTTATTACGTGGCTTCTACATCACGGTTCATGCCCAAGATACCTTCACACGCCTCCTCGCTGGGAGCATTACCATCTCCTTTTTTGTCTCCTTTTTTGTGAACATGGGAATGGTTACAGGTATTTTACCAGTGGTCGGTATACCTCTTCCCCTGGTAAGCTACGGAGGTTCCTCAATGGTAACGATATTAGCGAGTTTTGGAATCCTAATGTCTATTCAAACTCACAGAAAGTTAGTCACAACGTAAGGAAACCCTACCTATGCAACGCTTAGTGGTTTTATTCTTACTCTTATGCTCCGCATGGGGTGCTTTCGCAACTTCGCCTGAAGCGCCTTTTATAGAGCGTAATGAGGTTAAAAATTTTATTAATACGATGGTTGAAAAGCATCAGTTTAAAAAAGCTGAATTAACTAACCTTTTCAAAACCGTACAAATTCGCCCGCAAGTTATCGCCAATATTAAAAAACCTTTAGAAAAACATCCATGGTATTTTTATCAAATGTTATTTGTTAGTGATTGGCGCATTCAACATGGCGTGGAATTTTGGAATAAGCACGCAGCTGCGTTACGCCGCGCAGAAGATTTATTTGGTGTCCCCGCGGGCATTATTGTAGCAACCATTGGTGTTGAAACTCGATACGGTCAACGTAACGGTGATTTTAGGGTCATTGATTCACTGTCTAATATTGCTTTTAGCCAATCACCTCGTGCCGGCTACTTCCGTAAAGAATTAGAAGAATTTTTATTATTGTCGCGCGAACAACATCTTAATCCTGCAAAAGTGATGGGATCTTATGCTGGTGCGATTGGCCAGCCTCAATTTATGCCAAGTAGCTATCGTTATTATGCAATTAATTTTTCTAAAAGCGGTAAAACAGATTTAATCAATGATGAAGTCGATATTATTGGCAGCGTTGCTAATTATTATAAAAAACATGGTTGGCAAAATAATAAACCAGTTGCCTCGCAAGCAACTGTCATTGGCGATCGCTATCGCTATTTAAAACGTAATAATCAGCTCGATCAAACGATGACTGTAAAGCAATGGGTACGGTACGGTATTTTATCTAAAAGCAAACCGAATGAAGATCAATTGCTTGCGAAGGTCATTGAATTAGAAACGAAACGTAAAAAAGAATTTTGGTTGGGATACACTAATTTTGATGTCATTAAACGTTACAATTCAAGTGATCTTTATGCCATGGCTGTCCATCAACTAAGTCAACATATAACGGAATTGCACAATCGGGTTAACAAAAAATAGGATGAATGAACATGGAAGTAGGATATCCCATTTTATCTCGTAAAACGTCTATGCGATATTGGCTTCATTGCGCGCTGTTAATTATTGTCTCTTGTGCACTTTCAAATTGTGCAACGCGTGTAAAAAAAAGAGATGGTGCTCCTAATTTTTATGTAGATGAAACGAGAATTCCTAATGCCACGCCTAAACCTGAACCGCTTTCCAGAATAGGCAATAAACCTTCTTACCAAGTTTTTGGCAAACGTTATTACGTCATGCGATCCTGTAATAATTTTGAAGAAGTAGGCACTGCTTCTTGGTACGGAACCATGTTTCATAAACGCCATACTTCAAGTGGCGAACCATACGATATGTTAGGAATGACTGCGGCACACAAGTTTTTACCACTACCAACTTATGTTGAAGTTACTAATTTAGCAAATAATCGTAAAGTCATTGTGAAAGTAAATGATCGAGGTCCTTTTTCAGGTAATCGCATTATTGATTTATCTTATGTCGCAGCTAAAAAACTTGGCATGCTGGGGCGCGGTACCGCGCATGTCAAAATTAAAGCGATTAGCTTTAATGCAAGCTCGTTTTATGCTAAAAAATCAGCACCTACTTACAATCGGGTGTGGCGTCCTGTAAAACAAGTCCAAACCATTGCTGTTGCGCATAAGCAACCTATTTCCGCGAACCAAACCCTCGAAACTAAACAAACACTTACTCAAACCAAACAACTTAAACAAATGTATTTACAAGTTGGCGCATTTAAAAACCGTGAGAATGCCCTTAAATTAAAAAATGAATTATCCAATCGACTGAGCACACCGATTAAAATTATTAATTCTACCTTTGCTAATCGTTTATACCGCGTTCAAATTGGCCCCATCCTGGAGCCCAGGATCGCAGAAAAAATTACCACGCAATTGCATTCCCTTGGAATTAAACCCAATAAAACATATGGTGCTTAATGCTTGCTTTGCTCATTGCCCTATTCAGCATCCTTTTTACAATTTTTTTTGTTATAGGCACCCATGAAGCAGCTCATTTCATGGTTGCCCGTTTATTTGGTGTCAAAGTACTCCGCTTTTCTATTGGTTTTGGAAAGCGCCTATGGCATGGGTATGACAAAAGTGGTACAGAGTATGTGATTGCACTCATTCCGTTGGGTGGTTACGTTAAAATGTTGGATGAAAATGAAGCATCTGTGTCGTCTGAGTTACAGCATGCTGCGTATAATCGCCAACCTTATTACAAAAAGTTTTTTATTGTATTGGCAGGACCCGCATCCAATCTTCTCTGTGCTTTCGTTTTATACTGGCTTATTTTTATCATTGGCTTTACTGCGATTAAGCCCATTATTGGAGAAATAAAACCGGGTTCCATTGCTGAGCAAAGTGGCTTGCAAGCCCAACAACAATTTGTCGCAATAAATGAGCAGCCCACCAAAACCTGGGCGAGAGTCATGTTTCGCTTACTCGAACACTTAGGTAATGAAACTAAGCTTAGTATCGTTGTAAGTGATCGACAATTACCGACTGTTGGACAAACCAAAATATTAGATCTTACTCATTGGAAAATTAATCCGCTGATTCCAGATCCACTAGAAAGTTTAGGTATCAAACCTTATGCACCTCTCGTTCCTTTAGTGATAGGTCTTATTAAAACAAATTCTCCGGCCAATACATCTGATTTACGCGTTGGCGATAAAATAATCGCAATCGATAAAAAACCCGTTCAAGAATGGGGAGAAGTGATGAAAACCATCGCTCAAAACCCAAACGAAAAAATTTTATTTACCATCGAACGCAGTGGCAAGCTCAAAGAGTTACCGGTCATCATTGGTTCACAGCGTAGTTGGACGTGGAAGCAAAGTGGGTATTTAGGAATCGCACCTTTTATTGAAATTCCGCAAAATTTATTACACAAAATCCAATATGGACCGCTTGCAGCTGCTGGCTATGCTTATCAAGAAGTCCTCGATCTAACTTATTTCAATCTACTTTTGTTTGGCAAAATGCTCACGGGGAAAATCTCATTACAAAGCTTAGGCGGTCCCATTACGATCTTTGAAAGCGCAGGGAATGCGCTCAATTATGGTTTTATTTCATTCCTCGCCTTTCTCGCTTTTCTTAGCATTTCAATTGGCGTCATTAATTTACTGCCCATTCCTGGTTTAGATGGTGGTCATTTATTGTTTCAAACTATCGAAGCCATCATGGGCAAACCGCTCCCCATTAAAGTCCTTGAACTTTGTTATCGCCTTGGGTTTTTATTCTTATTTTTCATCCTATTTCAGTCACTGATTAACGATTTTCTGCGGATGTGAAACGCAGGGCAGCGGCGAAAAGGAGAAAAATTAGGAGTGAACACTCCGTATTTAGATATCACTTATGCAACAATGAAAGCGCGGTAGCCTCTAAAGAACCCGATTTCTTTAAATCCGACATCCGGGTATAGTAAGCACCCATGCAAATACCCGCTATTCATATTCATAATGCAACACTGACTTATCAGAATCGCGTTATTTTTTCTAATCTTAACCTTTCTATCCCTGCTGGAACCTGGGTAGGTTTGATTGGACCGAGTGGCGTGGGGAAAACATCTTTACTCCGGGCGATCGCAAACCTCCCATCGCCTGAGGCCCATTTTTCAGGGTCGATTGAGACTGATAACGGCATAGCGGCAAGCACGCAAACAGCTTATCTTCCTCAGTCCGATTTATTGCTCCCCTGGCTCACCGTCATTCAAAACATAACACTTCGGTCTAAGCTTCAGCGTCAACGAGGCGATGAGGCTCGCTTATTACACGAAAAAGCGGAACTTCTTTTAGATAAAGTAAAATTAAGTCATGCGCGTGATTTGTATCCCCATCAGCTATCGGGCGGGATGAGACAACGAGCTGCTTTAGTTCGGGTTCTGTTGGAAGAAAAACCGATCATGCTCTTAGATGAACCCTTTTCTGCTGTGGATGCAATTACACGCTATCAACTTCATGGACTCGCAATCGAGTTAATGCAGCACAAAACAGTGTTATTCATTACTCACGACCCTACTGAAGCACTGCGTCTTGCGCATTTGATTTATATTTTGCAGGGGGATCCCGTAACGCTAAAACAACTCGTCACTTTATCCACCACAACACCACGGACCTTGCCTAATCCAGTTGATTTACACATGCAAAATTCTCTCTTTGAACAATTGGCAGCGCAGTAATGAAGCCCGCCTGCCGTCTGGTTACCATGCTCGTCATACTGATTTTTCTCTGGCAAGGCATAGTGATGTGGTGGGAGATCCCTGCTTATTTTTTACCGACACCCTATCGCGTTTTTCAATCCATTGCCGAGCAAAAATATTTGCTTCTCATGCACGCAGGCCCCACGGTGCTTGAAATTATACTGGGCTTCTTTTGTGGGGTGATATTAGGCATTGCAGCGGGGGCGCTCGCAACTTTTTCGCGTACGCTTACGCCTTGGGTTTTACCGCTTCTTATTATGAGTCAAGCAATTCCCACCTTTGCTATTGCACCCGTCATTGTCATCTGGCTTGGGTTTGGACTTAGCTCTAAGGTCGCCATCACTGCGTTAATGATTTTCTTCCCTGTCATGAGTGCAATGTATGATGGCTTGCGCCAAACTCCGCCCTATTGGCTTGAACTTGCCAAAAATATGCAAGCAACGCCCTTGCGAATTTTTTGCTTTATCCGGTTTCCTGCAGCCCTTCCTTCTCTCGCTTCCGGTCTTCGGATTGCAGCTGTCATTGCACCAATCGGTGCAATTGTCGGAGAATGGGTGGGATCAAGCAGAGGCTTGGGTTTTCTCATGATCAATGCCAATGCCCGCCTGCAAATAGATCAAATGTTTGCTGCGCTCAGCATCTTGATGCTACTGGCGTTGGGACTTTATTTTACAACTGACTACATCCTACGCAAATTAATTTGGTGGGAACCTTCAACTTAGTTCAGCCTTCAAACCCAACGCATAAAAAGTTATACTCGGCCAACTATTGTTGCGAGGTATCAAAATGAAAAAACACTGGCTTCTCTGTTTAGTCTTTGTTGTCTCAATCACCCATGCCACTACAAAGCCAGAAAAGCTTTCCGTTGCCTTGGATTGGTTTATTAATCCTGACCATGCCCCTTTGATCGTTGCACAACAACAAGGTTTTTTTAAAGAACAAGGATTGGAAGTTGAATTACTGAGTCCTTCTGATCCCACCGACCCACCGAAATGGGTAACCGCAAAAAAAGCCGACATTGGCATCACTTATGAACCTGAATTCATGGAGCAAGTGGATCATGGTTTACCGCTTATTCGGATTGGGACTTTGATTGATAAACCGTTAGATTGCATTGTTGCCTTAAAAGAGAGCGGCATCAAAACGGTAGAAGATTTAAAAAATAAAAAAATCGGAATGAGTAGCAGTGGACTCACTGGATTGATGCTACGTTCCACGCTTGCAAAAGCACATATTAAAGCGAATGAAGTTGAATTAGTGAATGTTCGTTACAATTTAATGCAAGCTTTACTCTCCAAAAAAGTTGATGCAGTGACTGGTATGATGCGTAACTTTGAGGTTCCGCAACTTGAATCTTTAGGTCATCCGCTGGTAACTTTTTTTCCTGAAGATCATGGTGTTCCTAACTATAGTGTTTTAATTTTTATAGCGCATACCGCCCAAATTAAAGATAATCGTTTTCCCCGCTTTCTTGCTGCCATTAAAAAAGCCGTAGAATATCTTGATAACCACCCACAACAAACGTGGGAAGACTTTATTAAAATTCATCCCGAATCTAATAACGCAGTGAATAAAGAAGCTTGGTTTTCAACGTTACCTTACTTTGCGGAAGATCCAGGCGCGCTCAATTCTAACGATTGGCGCAAGTTTGCAGAATTTATGTTTAACAATAAAATGATTAAAAGTATTCAACCTATTTCTCGCTACGCTGTAGTGTTGCCGGAAATCCATGACTTTCAGTTAACAATGAATGAACCGCCCAAGCGTCATTCTCTCTTAAATGCATAACCGTTTGTAATTAAGCTACCTTATTCGTAAAGGGATTTTCTTATGTTAATGATGCAAATTTTAATTGCCCTTAATGCAGCAATTTTATTCTTTTTTATCATTTTTCTGATTAAGCAGTTTTTAAACCGTAACCAAAATCAAGTCTTGCAAGGCTTGATTGAATTGCATCTTGCAGAATTGCTTGAAACCAATCAAAGTAAAAACCAGGAACTTAAAGAAAGTGTATTGATGCATATTAGCCTAATGCAACAAACTATCTTTGACCGACTGCGACAATCCCAATTAGAAGATAATAAAGCTTTTTCTGAATTTAAAGAGCAATCGCAACAAGCTTTCACTTTGCACCGCTCACGTTTCGAGGAACGTCAATTAGAGGCACTCAAAATTTTGCAAGATACCTTGCTTAAAGGTACGCAAGATAATCGAGAACAAGTAAAAACCTCCCTCCAAGAGTATGCGTTGGAATTAGGAAAACAAATCACCCAATTGACACAAACCACGGAAGGAAAATTAAAGGAAATTAATCAACAAGTCGAAAAGCGTTTAGCTGATGGTTTTGAAAAAACTAATGAAACATTTGGTGATGTTATTAAGCGACTTGCCTTAATTGATGCAGCCCAGAAACAAATATCAGAGTTATCTAATAGCGTAATTAGCTTGCATGATATTTTAAATGATAAACGTTCACGCGGTGCCTTTGGGGAAGTCCAATTGTCCGCTTTAATTAACAATATGATTCCACCTCAACATTATAGCTTTCAACATTTACTGAGTAATCATAAGCGACCAGATTGCATGTTATTTTTGCCTGAGCCCACGGGTAATATAGCGGTTGATGCCAAGTTTCCGCTTGAAAATTTTAGATTGGCAATGGATGGCAATTTATCAGAATTAGAAAAACAACAAGCCGTCAAACAGTTTAAAGTTGATATTCGTAAACACATTCAAGATATTGCTGAAAAATATATTATTCCGGGCGAAACTTCTGATGGCGCAGTCATGTTTATTCCTGCTGAAGCCATTTTTGCAGAAATTCACGCGCATCATGTTGACCTTGTTGAGTATGCACAGAAAGCGAAAGTTTGGTTAGTTTCCCCCACCACCATGATGGCAATCTTAACCACAGCGCGGGCTGTTTTAAAAGATGCTGCGACCCGCAAACAAGTTCATGAAATCCAAAAACATTTACGACTACTATCAGATGATTTTCAACGGTTTCAAATGCGCATGGATAACCTTGCAAAGCGTATTGCGCAAACGCATACAGATGTCGAACAAATTCATATTTCTTCGCGTAAAATTACGCAACGCTTCATTCATATCGATCGCGCCGAGTTCGATATGCTTGATAAAATAGAATCACCTGCTTTAGTCGAAGTGGAATCGGCAGAAAGCAGTGTATGTTAAAGCAAATCTTAAAACCGGGGGACCGGGTCGATATCATTGCCCCCGCTTCCGGGTGTCATCCTGGCGTGCTAAAGAAAGTCGAAGCCTTATTAACTTCGTGGCAACTCCAAAGCTACATTCCAGAAAATTTATTAGGGGATGACTTTCTCTTTGCAAATAAACAGGAACACCGTCTTGAGCAATTGCAAAAAGCCCTCCAAAGTCCTCAATCGCGAGCCGTATGGTGTTTGTTAGGCGGCTATGGATCTGGAAAACTCTTACCTGAGTTAGGTCGCATGATACCGCCCAAAACTCAAAAAATTTTTCTAGGTTTTAGTGATATCACCGCATTACATATTTTCTTGCAAGTTAAATGGGGTTGGTCAACGATACATACTCCTTCAGCACGACAAGTGGCACTGGGTGCGGTAACGGAGGATTCTAGTCAAATGCTGCATGATGTGCTTTTTGGAAAAACACATTTGGTTTATGAAAACTTAGCCCCACTTAATCACGCAGCAAAAAAAAACGCTGTCATTGCAGCGCCAATCATCGGCGGTAATTTACATCTCATTCAAGCAAGCATTGGCACATCTTGGCAAATCGATGCAAAAAATAAAATTCTCTTCATTGAAGATGTTAATGAACGCGCATATCGAATCGATCGAGCCCTTGAACATTTGAAACAAGCCAACATCCTTAATCAAACTGCTGCCATTTTGTTAGGTGATTTTATTGGTGGAAAAGAAGTTGATGGTACATCACTCGTCGACGCTACGCTTAAAAGATTTGCCGAAACTTGCCCCATTCCAGTGCTGCAACTCAAACATGTTGGTCATGGTAAAGTTAATTATCCACTTATTTTAGGACAACCTGTAAAGCTTCAATTAGGCAAGCATGGCACCTTGGATTTCGACTGCAGTCTGGGTGGAACGCAAAGCGTGTAACCCGGCCGAAAATTAGTGTGGTAGTCCTGGGTTGCGCTGCTACACCCAGGCTTACTTCCTTCAAAAAGGCCAGCATGGCAGGTGGATTTCGAGCGAAGCCCGGATGGAACGCCAAGCGTGTAACCCGGGACCGAGAGCTGTATCGAAGCGTACAACATTATATTCTCCGCAACATCCGTCTTTTCCTTATAGATAATTTTTTCGCTTCAAGGTTGGAGGGTCACTTTCCTTATGGCTCGAGATGGTAGGATTGCCGTGCGTGAAAAAATGAGACAACCAATTTCCTTTAAGTCCTGGATGAAATTTGACTTCCTTTTCACCGCGGTTGAAAGGATGATTTTCAATCTCATGCTTTGCGAGTGTAGGAACTTCCGGTTTATTGCGGCGATCGTTATGCCTGAATAAATCCAGGTAACTTGCGTTTTCTTCTAAAAGAAAAAATTCTCTTAGGATTTCTCGTTTTAAAGCTTTGAAATCATGCATGCTATCTTTAGGAAATGGCATACCCACTTCGTTAAACCATTTTTCGATATTCGCTATTTTTGTATTTATCAAATCAGGGTTTTTAGTTCCGTTTGCATATTCTCTTAAATAACCTCGCACCAATTTAAAAAAATTATTGCCCGTAAAAATTTCTTTTTGTATTTCAAAATTCTTAAGATCAACCTTATAAGGACTTGTTTTAATGGGATCAAATGTTTCTTGGTTGTAATCTAGCGCGCTAGTATTAATGATATTTGATCCTGGATTGCCACCCACAGCAATGAGTAAATGACAACAAACTGCACCAAAGCAATCATTATCAAAATTTTCTTTGAAAGAGTTTACTAACTCGTCCCATAAGGGATAGTCGTCTCGCTCCTTGAAAACTCGCCATTTTTTACAAAAATACTGATGTTCAGGAGAGGAATAGTCTTCACTGAACTTAAGTTCATTTTTAAGATTGGTTAACGCTTTTTGAATACAGTCCTCAGCACTTCCATCATCAGTCGAAAAAAGAGCTTCGTTAATTTTACTTAATTGTTCAGCAAGCAACATCTGAATAGCTGTGGAGAGCTCGCCCTTTGGTAAAGTTTTTTGCTGCTGGTTTAAATTCTCCAAGATAGAAAGAATTTGGTCGGGTAGTAATTCATTTTTAGGATAAGAATTTATTATACTTTTTAAGCCAGAAAGATCTCTTCCGCCCGGTTGGAGATAAATTGCCTTAATTTTATTGATTAGATTAATTAGATCGAAGTCTTGTTGTTCATAAATACTGATGGGCATTTCACGCTCCTTTATAAGAGTTATTTTTTGGAGGGAGTTATGGATTATCCGAGAAATATTTAAATCAATCAAGGATTTCGACATATTTAACCCAAAAGGTAGAAAGCGATTGAGCAATTTTTGATCAAAGTTAAGCTAAGGGTTGGTAGTTTGGGAAAGTTTTTGTATAATGGCGTAATTTTGAAAAATAAACATCCACCTGGGAGGGAGAATGAGAAAATTCATTTTAATTTTATCGGCACTTCTAATCTGTTTCGCCAACGCCGCTTTCGCTGCCAATTTGGACACTCATAGTAAATTAAACTCATTAGGTTCGTCATGGAAAACTTACCAATCCATCACCCCTAAAGAAGACAAAAATGATATTAATATTGTGTATGGCGGTCAAGATATTTCCCTCAAACCCCATTTCTCACCTTCTACTTTTGCATAAATAATTTAATTGTGAAGCGAGAACTTTCGCTTCACAATCACCCTACTTAGTTATATCTTTTTTTCAATCCTTCAATAAAAAAATTGGTTGATAAGGGTTCCCCTGTCACTTTCTGCAACCATGTTTGTGTGGGTAGGAGAGATGCATGATCATAGACATTTTTTTTCAACCAGTGTTGCAATTGGGTAAAATTGCCCTGTTTAACATCAGCAAAGAAAGTGGGGGCTGATTTTTGGAAAGTCGCAAATAATTGCGCAGCGATAAGTCGACCGATCGTATAAGCAGGAAAATAACCAAAAGCACCAGAAGGCCAATGAACATCTTGCATCACACCATCTTGATCCTTCCCTAGGGTCGAGAGGTTAAGATAATCTTGCATGTACTTATCCCAGTAAAAAGGCAAATCCTTAATTTGTATTTCTCCTTTAAATAAGGCCTTTTCTAATTCATAACGCAAAATAATATGCAGGGGATAGCTAACTTCATCGGCATTAACGCGAATGAAGCTTGGTGAGACACGGGTTATTAAGGTATGTAAATCCCGGGCCGTCATGTCACAGCAAGCAGGAAAAGAGGAGTGAATTAAATGAATAAGGTAGTCACTAAACGCTTGCGAATGACACACTTCCATTTCATAAAGTAACGATTGGCTTTCATGCACAGCCATGCTGTGAATGTGACCGACTGGTTGCGATAACCACTTGCTGGGAAGTCCCTGCTCAAACAAGCCATGGCCTGTTTCATGACAAACCGCCATGAGAGAAGTCACAAATTCTGTTTTGGCATAACGTGTCGTTATTCTTACATCCCGCGGTCCCCCTGAACAAAAAGGATGATGACTCACATCAAGACGGCCATGCTGGAAATCAAAACCTAATGCGCTCATCACTTTCAAACCTAATGCGTATTGATGATCGGTGGAAAATTCGCCTTGCGGCTTAATCATCTTTTCTTTAGTTTGTTTTTCAAGAATTGTAGCCAATAAGGGTGTCAGTTGGGTCTTTAAGTCTGTAAAAATAGGATCCAAGGTTTTTTCATTAAATCCCGGGGCATAATCATCAAGTAATGCATCGTAAGGAGAAAGATTAAAGACGGCACTACGTCTTTCAGCAATTTCCTTAACGAGAGCAAATGATTTTTCAAAGCAAGGGAGAAATGCTTGCCAATTATTCTCCGAACGACAAGTACGCCACATTTGTTCACATTGAAGCGAAGCAAACGTTGCTTTCTCCACCAGAGGCAAAGGAATGCAATCCGCACGCTTAATTAACTTTTCCATATAAGCAAAATTAACTTTATCCCATTCTGATACAGGCTCAATTATTGTTGCTTCCTGAATCCAACGCTTCATTTTTGGGCTTACAAGAAGTTGTTGCGTTTGACGTGTGAGTGTAGCAATCGCTTTGCTTCGTTCATGGCCTGCACCCGGAGGCATCATCACGGCTTCATCCCATGTCGCGATGTGATGTAAATATTGCAGATGTGAAATTCTTTTAAATGTATTTTTCAATTTTTGGTATGAATTCATAAAACCATTCCGCCTAAAGTAAGTTAGGTAAGCTTAGTGCAGTTTTAGTAGATCATTCAATTAAACAATCCGACAAATGTTTATAATAAAGTTTTCAATTGCCCTCATTTTTTACCCCATTTCTTTCAGCCCGCCAAACGTGTACAGTTGAAAAGTTGAACTAATAAACAAAGGATTGTCTATGAAAAAATTTAAATTGAACTATATCGCTTTATTATGCTGCGCAAGCTTTTCAGCTTATGCGGCACCTTGTGCATTTGATGCAGCAAAAAATTGTACCGTTCAACGAGATATTTTGAATGATATTGGACCCAACGGTTTAAAATATTATGCCTCCACCAATTATGACCATCGAATGTCGGGTGAAATTAATGTTTACGATGTGAACTTAGTGCAGCCTTATGTTGATAGCGCAAACAAGCCTGGCCAAATTAAGTTTTTAGCTAACAAAATTAACAGTGGTTTTTGGAAATCGGGCGAAATCATGACGCGGCACAACCTCCATCTCGCGCCTTTTAACTCACCGGTTAAATCAAACACATGGACGACGAAAGAAATTAAGCATGGTTATGTTGAAGTTGTAGTAAAAATGCCTAAATGCGATACCAGTACGGATGGAAGATGCCAAGCTGGTACGCAACCCAATAGTTACCAGAGCGGTTTGTGGCCCGCTATTTGGATGATGCCAACTAATGATGGCAATTGGCCTCTCAATGCTGAAATCGATATTTCCGAAGCTTACCTGCGGGGCACGGATTACAAAACCAGCACTGGCGCAGTTCACTTTAACGGAAATAGCCCCAAATGTGGTGGCAATGATTGCGTCTTCCAAGGGTATCCTTTCGAACGGTCTATCGCCGCGCGTGAGCTTTGGAAGGATTTCCATACCTGGGGATTTGAGTGGGAACCCGATCCTGCCAGCACTAAAGGTGGCTCTATTATCAACGGCTATTTTGATAATAAAAAAGTTTGGGGACCGCTACGAACTGATACTTTGCCAGCAGATGGCCCCGGCGCTTTACAACGTGGTTTTAATGATCCCAATGGCGGTTATTACTTAATTGTGAACCTTGCATTAGGGGGCGGTTATGCGGGGGCGCCTAATGCACAAATGCAAACTTCTAGCATGTATGTGCAAAGTGTTAAATCGTACACGGTCAATGGTGATACACCTCCTTCCCCCCCAGGCGATTGCAAACCACCCGTTAACATTCAATCAATGTATTCGCCGGATAAAAAGCAAATTACTGTAGCTTGGATGGAACCTACTAACAGTGCGCCGATTCAAAACTATCAAGTTGCGGATTGGAACAATCGTGTTATGTGGAAAGGTGCGGGTCCAACGATTCGGGTCTTCCAAGATCAAACTTTGCCAGGATCCAATGGTAACTTCGTCTATTTCATTTCCACGGTTTGTAAAGAAAGTACATCAGCTGCCGTTAAATATTCAGTCAATGTTACTTTAAAGAAGTAAACCTTAACAAAACCTTGATGATGCTGCATTGGGTCATCAAGGTTTTTTTCTTTCAGAAAATTTCTCACAAGTTTATTATAAATAAGCTTTAATTGAGTCGTATTGACGCATACACGGTAATTTTCATGTTTATTTAACTGCAAAAAAAACTACCTGCGGAAAGATGTAGTTGATCTTAAATCATTAAGTGAAAGCTTAAAGCCTTCAATAGCATGACTTAAAGCCGATTTGTTTTTATGATTTAATTTTTTAAATAAGGAATAAGAGTAATTTTGAGAAAATAATTTCTTTTTATCATTCTGTAATTTCACCATAAAGTAATGCAGTTGATCATAATTATTTTTTAAGCGATCGGTTAGTAAAGTAAAATAATCATCATAATCGTGTCCGTCAATTATTGAAGGTTTTTCATTTTGATAAGTTGCAATCAATACATCAATTTCTCCCATCTTTTTATGCATGAAATTTTTCATCGCATGCTGCAAGGGTAAAGAAAGTAAATGTTTCGCTAAACGAGAGAAAGTCATTTTCAAATCATAGAGAGATTGAATTAAATGCTGAATCTTATATTCATAAATACTATGCATTTCCTTCAAATAATTTGAATGATGTCGTTGACTTAAATTTTTAATATCGAGCAAAAGCGAAGTGCGAACCTTATGAGTTGAAAGCAGGGGCCAGTATTCTTGGGTTGAATAAATACCAGGTCGACTCGCATCGCATAAAACTGCCTTATCTCCCCAAGTTCGAGGATCCTTTTCATTACTGCCAAGGGATCGATTAATGACGGTGAAAATTCGCTTACTTTCCTCACATTCAAAGATTTCTACTTTGCCTAAAAATTTTGATTGTTGCTGACTCAAGCCTAAAAAATAATCAGCGATTAAATAAGCAAACTCCCTCTCCCCGCCCATGGTGTATTTCTTGATTTTGTTAATGGTCACAGCAAATTGGTAAATAAGATCATCTGGGTCGATGCGCCAGAGTAAAGAAGGTTGGATACTCTGCATCACGGCATAGTCCTCATCTTTCCGAATTGAATTATCTGAACTAGGCAGCTTAGGAAGATGGTTATGGGCATACCACAAGGCTTTTAAAAGGAGTTTTCTGGAATTGTCGCGCTCACGGGAAAAGAACATATACCACTCCTAATTGGTTAAATTTTAGACTAAAATATGTATTTATTTTAAATATAATGTTAAAATATGTACAATTTATTACAAAATGATAATAAAATCAATGCCAAACACTACTACTCCAATCAATCTAGACCTTGATTTCAAACTTGTTAAGCAATTAGCCATTCAAGAAGACAAGGAAGGCCTGCAAAAGCTTATTGACCAAGGCTACTGCATTACAGAACTTGAGGGCGAGTTTTCCGCGGTCGGCCAACTCATTCTTGAGAAAAATATTAATGCCGCCGAGTTTTTAATAGAAAAGTTTGGCGCAAGCCGAAATGAAGCAGTTAAAGCTGCAGCTATGATCGGTAACACTGACTACACCTTTCAGTTGCTTTATAAAGGTGCCGGTTTTGATGATGCCATTCAAGGCGCCCTACTTGGCGGGAATAAAGCGTTATTTTGGAAATTGTGGGGCTACCGTCCCGACATGAGCGTCGCAGCCTATACTGCTGCAAAAATAAATGACATTGAAACTTTAGCTTGGCTGGAAAAGCAAAATCCACCCCCTTCACCGGTTTACATCGTGAAAGGCGCTATCGAAGGCGGACATACTGAGTTAGAAGAAAAATGGTTAACCCATCCTGAAGTAACAGCTGAAGGTGTATTTTATACATTAGGAAGCGCCAATAAAAGTGAAACGATCAATGATAATCTATTTCACCAGCTGAAACGTTCGCAGATGGTACCCACTTTATACGATTTCGCAGCAAAAGGAGCTAGTTACAAAAATCACAGGGCCTTTGTTTTCAGTCTCATCAAGAATGCTCATGCGGGTTTAGGTTATGGCGTTTTAGGTGCAACGACGGGAGGTCACGTTCAACTTAATAACGATTTGCTCCAAATTACTCCGCCAGCGGTACAAAAAGACATGTTGTTGACCATGATCCAGGGTGCAACTACGGGTGGGCATTTAGCTTTATTGAAAAAATATCTTGAAAAAGATAAAACGGGACAAGGACTTGAGATTGCTCTAATGATTGCGATTGATGCGAATCAAACTCACATCATTAACGCCTTCGCTGATCACATGCCCTCTACTTACCGTGTGTCCAAAACAATGTTTAATTATAAAATCAATTTACTTCCTAGGAAGGTAGATTTTATAGAAAATAGCACTTTGAATTTAATGAGCAGGAATGAAGTATTAATCTATTTATTATCGGTTGATTCACGCTTCCGCGAGTTAGTCCTCCCAAAAATTCTTCGCGAAAAATGGCCATTTAGCACGGCTAACATTGGACTGCAAGCCCAGCAGATTGAACATTATCTAAAAAATTATGGGATGACTTTCCCCGTCGCCTTGGAACTGACCATGACGACTCATTTAAATTTACATTATTGGATTTTGCACAGTTATCAAATCATGAAGCAGTACGATTTGAATCGTGACCTTTTTAAACTCATCACGACCTATATAACTTCAATTACATTTGAGGATGTAACTCAATTATTGGATAACTTTTTAAAAGTGACTGATAATCAATTGCGGAGACTTCCTTCATATGTTCCTGGAAAGGGAATTACACTCTTTGCGCCAAATAATAAAAACAACGTTCCAACCCGTCAAAGTGTTGTAAGGCCCATGCTCATGGACAAGCACGATAATCCAAACAATAACAATATTTCCAAGAAAAGGTATTAGCCTGCAAAAACAGATTATTTCTTTTGCGTTAAACCTATGACACAATAGTTGCAATTTGATGCAAGGAAGCAGTCATGAAAAAATTTAAACTTCGCGCTCTATCTTATGCCGCCCTTTTGATTCCTATTGTTAGCTTTGCTAATTATCGCGTTCCTTCTGAAAATGTCGAATTACTTGAAGATGCCATGTCAGGTAGTGCCGCAATTGCAATTGATGCCAGTACAAACTTTTTTAATCCGGCGGGTTTAACGCGCCTACCCAAACCTCAAGTTTTAGCCGCTGGGCGGATCAGCCGAATCGATTCCATGTTTTCAGGGACTAGCGTTGGTATGAGTGGAACGGCGCGAAGTAAGATTAATGGCATTATTCCCGCAATGCATTATGCCATGCCGGTTTATGCCAATACTTTTTTTGGGTTGAGTGTCACCTCTCCCTTTGGCTCCATTACGGAATACCCAAATGATTCGGTGCTACGATTTATCTCGACACGCAGCTTGCTTCAAGTCATCGATATTGGTCCAAGTCTTGCGTATCGTTTTAATCGCCACTTTTCATTGGGAGCAGGACCCGATGCGCAACACGGTCGCATTGTAGCCAATAGCTTCTTCCCGCCGTCTCCGTTTGTCCCTAGCTCCCCACTCAGATCCTGGGGCGATGATTGGGCTTTTGGATGGCACGCCGGTGCACTTTATGAATTTAACGATTTTACCCGTCTGGGTGTCAATTATCGCTCACAAGTTAGGCATCGTTTCGAAGGTCAAAGTAGTTATCTAGGCGTCCCTAACAATAACAATCTAAATATTACACTTCCCCTGCCTGCGATCACGTCTTTAAGTTTATATCATGCCTTTAATGCGACGTGGGCGATGATGGCAACCATGGATTATACGCAATGGGATATTGTCAAAAATATCGTAGCACGCAATAGTGCCGTTGCCAGTATTTTAGTTGTACCACAAAATTTACATAATACGATCCGCTATGCTTTGGGCGGGGAATATCATTATCAATCTCAATGGATTTTCAGAACAGGTTTAAGTTACGACCCAACACCACAGAATGGACGGGATCGTAATGTAACGCTGCCTGTTGGTAACAGCATTATTTTTGGTATTGGTGGTCATTATCAATGGAAACCGACTTTGGGGATGGATTTAGGTTATGTCCATGTCTTTGCAAAAAATGCGCCGATCAACAATACCCTACTCGGCTTAACTACGGTGGGTAACGTGCATACTTCCATCAATGTTGTGGGAATGTCTGTAACTTGGGATCTTGCTTAATTTAAAACAGGCTGGAAGAAAAACTTTCAGCCTTCCTTTCGACGCTTACTTATGCGTTAAAGTCGTCACACCGTCCCACTCTTCCGGTAACCCTCGTGCAATGTAATTCTGGCAACGCTTAATAAAATATTGGCTTACGCTGTCCTCGGGATAGAGTAATAAGCAAGCAGAAAATTTAAGCTCCGCTCCCGTTAAATCACCTTGAACATATGCCTCACGCGCCGATTGATACAACGCAATCAGTTCAGGAATAACTTCTGCAGGTGTATTAACTAAAACTTGCCAAACGGGTAAAATTTCAAGCTTCCCTTTTACTTTAACTTGATCAATCAAACGTAGTGGATAGGCCTTCGGATTATCTAAGCCTAAACGCGTGTGCTCACTTATTAAAATAGAAGTGCCGTATAATTGGTTTAAATCCATAATACGAGAAGCAGCATTAACTGCATCGCCAATAACTGACCCATCAATACGATGCTGACTCCCTAGCATTCCCAAAATCGTTTCACCCGTATTTACGCCAATTCGGGCCAGAATTTTACTCTCCTTTTGGACTAATTGCTGATGGTTATAATCAATCAGCGCTTGTTGAAGTAAAATCGCTGCACGCAAGGCATCATCAGCTGATTGAGGAAATAAAGCCATAATACCGTCGCCTAAATATTTATCGATGAAGCCGCCTTTATTGGCAATAATCGGTTCCATGTAACTCAAGTAAGTATTCATAAAGCTGAAAACTTCACCGGGTTGTAAACGCTCAGACATAGATGTAAATCCAGCAATATCCATAAATAAAATAGAGATGGATTTTTGTATAGAATCTCCTAACTTCACATCCATAACATTGCGTTTTTCTAAAAGATTTAAAAATTGTTGTGGTACAAATCGTTCAAATGAACTGTAAAGTCGAGCGTTTTCAATCGAAATGGCAATTTGCGCGGACATAGATTTTAATAATTCAATCCGGCTAGGCGTAAAAGCATCCATGGTCAATCGATTTTCAAAATAAAACACGCCTTGTAAAGCACCATGTTGGAGGATGGGCGAACATAAAATGGATTTTGGTTTGGATAAAATAATGTAAGAGTCACGACTAAATAACTGGTCTTTATCTACATTCGGGATAGAAACAATTTGTTTAGTACGTTTAACATAATCAATAATGGAGCTAGGAATATTTTCATACTCTGTATAAGGGATGGAGTTTAAAACACGGGCTTTCTTACCAACAAGGTATTCACCTTCGATAAAGAGTTCTTTATCACTTTCTAATAATAATACGCAACGATCAGCACCCATGTTTTCTATCATTATTTTAAGTGTTTTCTTCACCAACTTTTCTAACACGACTTCTTTTGAAATGACTTGAGAAATTTTTAAAATGGTACTTACATCTAAAGCTTGGCGTTGTGGCGCCGCAATGTCGTTCGCTATGATACTTAAAATCAAGTCAGGAAATAAATGTTCTAATTGTTGCAATTTCGGCTTACAACCCCAGCGTTGATACGCATAATACGCTTCTTGCATATAGAGTTTAGCTAATTTTTTATTTTTCTTGGCTAAATAAAATTTAGCAGCAAGCTCATTGGCTAAAGCTTCTTCCTGAACAAATTTATTTTTTTGGGCAAGCTCAATGGATTGGTCATAATAACTTATTGCATCTTCATCATGACCTTTTATACGCGCAAATTCAGCCGCCACCAAATAATATTTGCTTAAAAAATTATCAGGTGAATACTCTGACCATTTCTTTAGGCGCTTTAAATTATATTTAATTTTTTTCCAAGATGATTTTTTTTCTTTTGGTGATGCATCATTATATAAAGCCAAACGGTTTAAAGCACCGTACATATGGTACATAGCAAAAGAATACATACCGGTGAAATTATCAATTTGGACATGTTGTTCGTAGATAAGCGCTTTGGCATGGTGACCAAACAAATAATTGAAATAAAGTTTGAGAAAGTAATAAGCAGTAATTTGTAATTTATTTGCCGACCCAAAGTCAGTTAACCAAGTTTTCTCATCCATGTAAGAACCGGTAAAGTCAGTGGGATCGTCCTTAACATCATGGAGATTCTCTAACATCTGCAAAGTAAGTTGCATGGATGGAATAGGAATGTTTTGCTTAAAAGGAAGCACCGCTTCCAAAAATTGCTTTGTTTCTTCAATCGTTTCACTTAATTCATACCCACTCCAGAATTTAAAGAGGCAATAAAAAAAAGCGTTATAACCAACATAGGATATCTCACCTGTATCAAGAGAAATTTTATAAGATTCCAATAATAACGGCTCGCTTTTTCTTAGATGTCCAAACCAAGGTTGTAAAAAAGCGCCGGCAGTGAACAAAGTAATGCCTTTTTCCCGCTTGGCATGAAACCGGTCCGCTATCTGTAAAGCAACGGCACTAAACATTTTTGATTTTTTAAAATTACCGATGCGCCAAAAAATAAGTGTACACATCATATAGGCAACAGCACTGATCGCTGTGTTACCGTAGCGAATCGACAAGGTAACGGTCTTTAAAGAAACGTATGCTAAAAGTTCCACAGATTTCGATTGGGCTGAAGGCATAACCCTTACTAAAAGACGAAGAGCTTGCGCAATTTTTTCATTCTGAAGTGTGGGAAGGGAAACAATATCCTCTTCTGATTTATTAAATATTAAAAAATTAAGGTACAAAAGCTCTTTACTGATAGCAAAGGAAAGCATTTTTTTAGGCAGTTTCAATCCTAATTCACGTAATCCTAGACGTGCCGCATGAATTGCTTTAAAGCATTGATCCGTTTTAGTATAAGCATCTGTTTTAATTTCGTAAATTTTAGCTTTATCAAGTGCATTCGTTGCGCGCGCCAGGGCAACCTTCGCATACCGTTCCATCAATACTGTTTGATTGGTAATGTAGGCTATTTCTGCAGCTAACGTATAAAGTGACTGTGTCAATTTATAATGATTTTGCCAGGTGTGCTCAGGTAATAACGTAATTGCTTTTTTGAGATGCTTTAAACTTTGCGTAAATGCCACAGACTCTAAAGCTTTTTGTCCAGCAGAAAAATTTAAATTGGCAAGTTGCAATCTTTCCTCAGGCTTATTGAGCAAATCCATTGAAAAATTTAAATGATTAACAATTTCAAAAATTTTATTTTCTACAACTTGTGCTCTCGTCGTTTCCAACAAATAGTAACCAATTTTCTTATGAAAAATCTTTTTTTCATCTGTATCCATCGTCAAGTAAGTTGCTTGACGAATTCGATCATGAACAAATTGATAACACAATTGATATGAGGGATCTGACTTCTTAAATAAACTATCGTCGTAAGCTGTTGCATACCCTTCAAATAAGGCAGGCCAAAGCATTTCAGTTACACGCTCTTTACTTAAGTTCAAAATAGTTGATAAAGATTTAATATCAAAGGAATTACCTATACAAGATGCTAATTGCAATATTTTTTTAGTTTCTTCGGGCAATCGCGTTAATTTCTTAATCATGAGCTCAACAACATTCGTCGTTACGGGATGCGTGGTAATTCTCTCAATATCCCATTTCCAAGAATTGGTTGTTGAATCAAATTCAATAAAGCCTTCTTCATTTAAAAGCGACAAAAGTTGATTGAGAAAAAAGGGATTACCATCGGTTTTTTCATAACAAATCTTTGCCAATTGCTTCACTGAAATAATATTTTGATCTAACGTGTCCGCAATAAGATTTTCAACATTGGTTAGTGATAATGGCATAAGATTCAATGTTAAAATATTACGATAATCTTCTTGCAATTCAGTTAGGGCAAGTTTTAAGGGATGGTTATGCGTTACTTCATTATCACGATATGCACCAACAATCATTAAATAATGGATTTTTGATTTTAATAAGTGAGAAATTAATTGCAAAGAAGATGAGCTTGCCCACTGCATATCGTCAAGATAAATAACCAAAGGATGTTCTTTACGAGCAAATACTTGTATAAAATTTCTCATGACCCAGTAAAAATGTTTTTCAGCTTCTGCAGCTTCCATCGTAGAAGAAGCAGGTTGCTCGCCAATTATTAATTCAAGGGCAGGGATTAATTTGGTAATAACGCCAGCATTTTCACCCAATGCTTTTTGAAACTCGATTCGCCAACGGCTAATATTTTCTTCGGATTCCGTCAGTATTTGATTTATCAAATTCTCTAAAGCATTAATCAACGCACTGTAAGGCACATTTTGCTGAAATTCATCAAACTTACCGTTACAACTATATCCACGTTTAGCGATAACAGGTTTATGGAGTTCACTCATGAGGGTTGATTTTCCGACACCTGCATAACCGGTTACCAGCAGGAGCATAGAATCACCAGCACTCACTTGTTCATAGGATTTTAATAAGATTGCTAACTCTTTCTCACGACCATATAATTTTTTCGAAATACTAAAAGTACCTGAAGTATCTTCTAGCCCTAATTCAAAATGAGGAATTGTTTGTGTCTCTATCCATAACATTAAACATTTTTCTAAATCAGCTTTTAAGCCATGCGCACTTTGATAACGTTCTTCAGGAATTTTGGACATGAGCTTCAAAACAATTGCATCTAGCATTTCAGGAATATGAGGATTCAATTGTGAAAGCGGTATGGGTTTCTTTGCGATGTGTGCATGGACCATCCCTAAAGCATCGGGTGCTTTAAAAGGTAATCGTGAAACTAACATTTCATAAAAGGTAATGCCTAAGGAATAGAAGTCAGTTCGATAATCAATACTACGATTCATTCTTCCCGTTTGCTCAGGAGACATGTATGCGAGCGAACCTTCAAGCAAATCAGGATTAGTGACACCTTGTGTCTGGCGCGGCAATAACATCACTAAATCAAAATCAATTAATCTCGCGGTATGTCTTTCTAAATTTACAAGAATATTGTTAGGCTTAATATCTTTATGAATGATGCCACGTTCATGTAAATCGCCAATGGTTCTCGTAAGGATGATTGCCAATTCTAGAAATTCTTTAATGTTGAGTGGCTTTTTATGAATTAATCCACTCAACAACACATCCCCGCTGTCTTCTAGGATGAGTGCGGCTTGCTCACCATTTTGTATCAATTCTAGGGGCCTTGGAACATCATTACTGGGGAGTCTACACAGCAATTCATATTCATCTTGCAAAGACCGCAAATCAGTGACATTCGGATGGGGGGCCAGCAAAGTCTTGAATATAACAAGCTTATGATCATGACTGCGTTCCGCGCGATAGAGTGCAGTTTTCTCATCCTTCTTAATCATGTCAATCGAGGAAAATCCAGTTAATTCAACCACTTCAAACCCCTTCAATATCTTGCTCTATTTGAAGTATAGATGAGATAACGGGGGGTTTTAGGTGAAAGTGGGTTATTGACTATTTCTGCATCATAAAGGTTTTAAAAATAAATTATCTTTAAAATCATTAATTTAATGATTCCTCTCCCTTCGCCCTCCTTAACATAGTTAGCCCAACCGGGGATTGAGTTATTAGAGCGTGGGGATTTTACGGTATGGATTTCCACTATCACGATATGGATCTCCATTTGGCTCAAGCACGGCGGGTGAAAATAATCTTGCGGGTGCATGACTAAAATTAATAATTTCATACCGCTTGTTTTGCTCTGGTGCTTGATCTTCGCGGGCTCTCTTGTTGTTATGACAAATTTCATCTTGGGGTGAAACTAACTTATTATAAATTTCGAAAGTTTGAGCAAAAGAAATATTTTGATCCACACACACCTTTTTAATGGCAGCCCTTATAGAATGATGAAGCTCTAGGGTTCTTGTTTCGTAATCAAATCCATTGTAAAAATCCGCGATATTTTTTACATAATCATGAACTGATAAATCTTTCGACGCAGCATGCAGCCAAACAATAATATGATAATTAAGTTCCATTTGAGGAATGCCAATAAGATTAGCGAAATCTAAACACTGCCAATATAAGTCTTGATCTAGTTTACCCATCATTGTGTTGAAATGAATTTTGAAGCCGCTTTTAAAATTACGTGCTAATTGTCCTAATATTTTTATTTGATTGTCTTTTACTTGAAACATCATAGGGAGGATATCCGGGTTGCGTTTAACCAAATCCAAATAAAAATGTAACATTTCAATAAGGTTATCTACAGTAAGCTCGCCATTCTTTAAAAATTCTACAGCATGATAAAATAAATAACGGACAACATTGTTTATTTCTTTTTTTAATAAACGAAAATTTCTCAAATCCGTCTCTACCAATATCTCCTTCAATTCATCTGCGGTAGTGATAAATTTTTGAAAACTTGAATTGTTTAATAATAGGAATTCAACCGAAAAAAGTTTTTCTTTGGAATATTCGAAATCACACTTTACCATCAGCCAATCTAATAGACGTTCCATAGCTATTGAAATTTTGCCTTCACTCATAGCTTCTACTTCTTCCATGTCCACAAAATCTGTAATTGCTAATTGTGCCACCAAATCTTGAAATGCTTTTTCATCTAAAACAATTGTTTCGTTGAACTTAAAACCATTTTCTTTAAAAACTTCAAGGCAGTTATCTTTCAAATGATGAAATTCCCACACGATGCTATGCAAGGTTGGGTAATAGCCATGAGTTAAAAATAATTGCAATAATTCGGCATCATCATAACGAAGTGGTGATAAAATCACGCTATCTGCAATGGGGTGATTTCTTTGTCGGTAGCCGGCTAAAAGATATTCAACGATATGAACGTGATCAAAAGTTAAGGCGCAATCAAGTGGTGTCATATTATTCGTCGTTGTAATGAGTAATTCTGCGCCTTTGGCTATTAAAATTTTAACACTTTTAAGATCGCCACCTTGAGCTGCGAGATGGAGCAAACCTACACCTTCGCTATCTTGGGCCTTAGCATGCTCAGGCGAAATATTTTCAAGGGAGTATTTTGTAACCACCGGTTGCAAAAGCGCAATCAAATCTGGATCCTCTGGTCCCTGCAACTCTACAGTGAAAATAAATGGTTTTTTATCGTGAACACCTTTGAGACCATCATAAAAGTACAACCCCATCTCAGTATGTGGAACCGTCTCAAATATTTTCTGTGTTCTAACTTTCCACGCTTCTTTATGCCAAATAACTTCATAAGATTGTGCTAAATGGTAGAAAGTAATGTGTATGGCTTTTTCTAGCGCTGATTTATTTTGTATAAATAAATCAGCGAGGGACTGAAATAAATCGTTTAAATCACTGAGTTCAAACACCCCCGAAAAACAACCTAGCGTGGTCTCGATATGCAGGCGCTCCAATACTTTCTCCATCGATTGACTATCATGAACAGCTGTAAAAGGATCTCGGGTTTTTATGGGTAAGTTTTCAGGAAAATTGTTTCGATTCTTTACTTCGAGAAGCTTTTGCGGACACCAATACTTTTGACTGTTGACCTTATTCTGCCAATGATTAGAGTGGCAAGGGCGATTATAAACTTCCCCGATAGAAAAAAGGTTATCGGGAGAACAATTTTTAGCACTTAAAAACCGATTTTTAAAAGCAAGTAAGTCATTGGGAGTTGTTAATTCAGCTAAAATCATTGCAATAGTTCGAACTTTTTTCTCCCATGGATCGCAAATGATAGTATCTGGTTTCCATGACTCCGGATTCGATAAGTCAGACTTTGGATCTCGATTCAATATTAAAAAAACATGGTCTTCGGCTTTTAAATTGATGCGCTCAATTGAAACTGAATTTTGTAATGCTGGGAGTCCAGGTAAGCCTTCAGCGGGGTATTCCATTAATAAAAGTTGTGCAAAGGCACTTGTTTCACCACAATTGCCTACTTCCCACTTCAGGGCTTGTTTTGCCGTTTTTTCTAGGCTTTCAAGTGAAGTCCTTCCTTTAGACTTAGCACTTTTTGAACGGTGCGTCATCCTCTGGGCTTCCTTACTTAAATCATTAAGGCTATAAAAGTCCTGGTATGTTTCTATATAGTAATCGACCTTTTCCAAATCCTCGCGATTAACATCAGATGAAAGATCAAGTCGCCAGTTGAGCATTTCCTTTAAAAATTGTTTCTCCTTTGCATTTTGCGGTTCGCGACGCTCTAAAGAAACCCAAAGTTTACGATGTTTGAGTTGATTAAACCGATCCGGTAAATTGCCGCAATAGGGAATGATTGTCCGCGTTTGGGTTACTGCCCAATTTGCAATTTTTAGAATATCTTCAACAGAATTCATTACATCCCTCCGCTTTAAAGTGATCTCTATTGTAAAGCGTTAAGGTTAAGAGAATATTGGACCATCCACTTGGTAACTATTTGTATAATCAATAGAAAAAATTCAAAATTAACAATAAGCCTTAGGGTAATCTTAAGAAAGAACAAATGAGCCCTATTTCAGCCCACTTGAAAGAAACACAAGTATAATTAATTAAGGATAGACAGCGATTCAATTAGGATTTCTAATATTCGATCAACTCTATGGATGATAAATATGCGCAAATTTTTTTATCCCCTGTTTTTATTAACCTCCTTGGTTTTATGCGGAAGCGTAGCTCCAATTTATGCAGCTTCTGATTCCACTAATCTCTATCCCTTAACCGTAAAACCTAAGACTTACCGTTGCTATGGCACTGCCAATTATTATGATCCGGCGCCAAACAGTCCAGACTGGGAATGCGGTGGTTCGGGAAGCACCAATAATTCTTATCCGTGTCCCGGTAATTCTTTTGCAGGCGGCCTGAGAATGTATGTCGTCACCAGTCCTTTCTTCGCTAACCGATATTATTGTTACTTTCTATGCTGGACCATTAGAACCGGCCCTGAAATCTGTAAATGGGAAGATAATTGATTTCCATTTTGTGCAAATATCTATTTATGATTTAAAAAAAATCCCGTGCATCTCTGCACGGGATTTTTGCCTAAATGACTAACGACAAACGACACCCCCGATGGTCATCGATTGCAATGGATTTTCTCCTACTTTCATTGGATTTTTATTAAAGATAAAACCTGACAAACTCACAGGTAATTGGTTCGGCCAAATTTCACCTTTAAATTGACCCACATTTAAATTAAAGCTGGAAGAACTCATACCGAAATTACCCCAGAAATTTTGGACAAAATCATTTTTCAGGGTAAAGCTTCCATCCAACAATGTTCTGCCATTAGGCTCTTTTGGAAAGCCAGTCACTGTGAATTTCACTTCAAACGTATTCACTAAACCTTTCGCAGAACCCCAATCAGATTGTTGAGTAATTTTAGCATCGACAATGGAGCAAGACATGCCCGTATCATTATTATGATATTGATACGTTGCACTCACAATGCTAGCTTGATCCTTCGTAACGTTTACCTGGGCACGATTAAGTGTACTGGTGCAGTACCCTGCTTGGCCGCCACTTGCAGGAATCGACGATTGCGAAGTTAATTTCACTTGATGAGTACCCGTGGGGACGAGCACTGAAATTCCATCTTGCGCTACCGTGAAGGCCCGCCCCGTCGTTTCCTGATCCAGAAAAAGCGTGTCAGATGCATTATTACATTTAGGATCGGATTGTGCAGACGGTACAACTTGAATGGTTCCTTTTTCTACGGGTGGTGTCGGTCTAAACGTATAATTAGCAGTAAGCTGGCCGGGAACATTAGCCTGGTTTGCATTCAACCCGCCTTGGCAAGTTCCGCCTTCCACGGTAAGGGGATTTGCGGTGGAATTCAGACTAACATTGAAGGGTCCACCGAGAGGCATTGAATAAGAAAAAGGTGTCATGCCAATCGTAAAAACCGGACTATCATTTTGTCCAATCACTAAAGTATCTTTTGCTCCCAAACATGGTTGCGGTAGGTTCGCAGCAAAATTTAACTTCAAAATACCTTGCGGTTGGCTCACAGGTTCATTGCCAAATAATAATTTATCACTGCCCTCAATGACGTCATAAATAGGAACATACCGCGCAACTTTTAGATTATTTTGCGACCCTAAACCCTGATAAGACCAATCTTTGGTGTAATCATGAGCCCATGAAAATTGGAATTGCAGCTGCGTTTCTTTCGACGAAATTGCACGCTCATCGCCTCCTGGATAAATCGGAATATCTTTAAACCATACTTCAATATAGTAAATTTGTTTTTCAGCATCATAAAGTTTTAACGTTGAAATGACAGCGCGAGGATCCGTGCTAAAGGTCTGTACCTTAACCGTCCCATTTGCTGGTTTATCTGATAAATTAACGAAATATTTAATTTTAAGATTACGAGTGACCCGCGCCGGCCAGGCACTGTGATTGGTTGCAAGTAATAACACTTGCACCGTGGCTTGATTATTATCAATTCGACCTGATTGCACTGAGCCATTAACAAAAATTTCATCGGTGGGTGGCTTTTCTAAAGCACGGGTTGGCGGGAATTGATCATTAGGTAAAGGCGTTCCACCATATTCACCATACAGTGCAGCAAGTGCACCGACAAATCCGGCATTATAATCTAAAGCAATCTCATTACCGATATAATCACTACGATCATCTTCATACGTATCATTTGTATCTTTTGGGCCACCAACTAGCGCACCATAGGCAATGTGACGATTGTCTTCTCGTAAACCAACATCATTATTTCCACCCCAACGTCCCTGTGCTGTTGCATGATGCGATCGACGTGGATATTTTGTCCCGAATCCTTCTTCATAGCTAAAGCCTTTGCTGTTGTTACCTAATAAATAATCAATTTGATTTTTTGCAAAAGTGTCATACGTATTGGTGGCAAAATAAGCGTCATAAATCAGTGCACCGAAAGCAGTCGTTGCGGCATAACGCGCATTACCCCAAGGTGACAATGCTGTTGAGATCGCCAAACCATCCCGTGAAAAGACATGGCCGTCGGTGCCCCGTGACCAGGCATTTAACCAACCTTCAGCTGAAGCTTTTGCCGATGCTTTGACAGGATCAGTATCGGGTAAAAATTTGGCAAGCAAAAGGTATGTACCATAAGATTTATCATCCCAAGAGAGCGTAGCAACTTTGTTGCCTAAGGGTACGAATTGTTTTGCGGTATTTAAATAACTGACATCTTGAGTACCACGATAAAGCCAGACTGCCGCCCAACTCACTTCATCATTGTAACCACTCCAAGAATTATAAAAACTGCTAATATCTGCCTTTTTCCAACTGCCGCCTGCTCTTCTACCTAAATTATCTGAATATTTACCCTTGGTTGGCACATTAACTAATGTTTGATAAATACTTTTAGCAGCTGCTAATAATTGTCCCGCGTAAATTGGATCCGTCGCTTGAAAAGCCAGGGAGGTCGCAGTAAGTGCCGCTACCGTTTCGCCTGCGAGATCGGTTCCCGGATGCGCCTGATCCACATAAAAAGCAAAGCGTCGCAAATTCTTATCGATGGAGGCTTGATCAATCACTTCGAATGGCATCCATAAATTACTATGCTCAGCTTGCACACTGTCCGGACTGACTTGGCCATATAGACGCTGATTTTTGGTATCCCATGATTTTAATAAGTAGTTAGCAGCCCAGCGAAGATTCGCAAGCATAGGTTTCAATTGATTACTTTTCTCAAACGCCCCGCGAAATTCGATAACACTCCAAGCCAGCAAAGTGGTTGATGCAGCCATTGGGAAATTAAATTTTACATTATCACCTGCATCAGCAAATCCACCCCCGAGATCGACAACGCCTTCTTCATTGGGTAAAGCATAATCCTGTAAAAAGGAGTCGCCTCGCCAATAAACGCGGTTGGCAAGATCACCTGTCCCTTCTGAAACTTTTCCTAACCGTTGAATATCGTAAAAGAAAATAGCTTTTTGCAAGGCTTCGCCATAATTAAAAGTTGCAGCGATAGCAGATGAAATGGGATTGAGTGCGAATACTGCTGTGGCAAGTGTCACAGACAGCTTACTCTTGCACGGAATTTTCATAAGACATCTCCATTTTTTAAAATTGATCTTCCCTAAAATAGCTTTTTATTTTGTCCTTATTTAGGAAGGGCATCAAGAAAAACAGCCCAAGCTGAACCTTGATTTCCCTCGCCTGCGTTCGAGGGTTACAATAACCACACCCCTCTTTTATTGTGAGAAGGATCTCCTTTATGCTTGCTAAGAGAACATTTCGTACGAAATTGTATTTAATTGGGATGATTATTGCCTTAGCTCCTCAAATCCATTACGCCTGCACGATGATATTTTGGAATGATAATACGCAAGCCAAAGTCGCAGCTCGCTCGACGGATTTGTATGTTTCTGACATGCCTTTACTCTTTGTGCAACCACGAGGAATCGAACGCGATGGCGAGGGCGGGGAAAATTCCCTCAAATGGAAATCAAAATATGGCAGCGTCGTCATTACAGCTTTTCATACGACAACTGTTTCTGATGGCATGAATGAACATGGCCTTATTGCCCATTTACTTTACTTGCAAAAAACAGATTACGGTAAGCGGGATGAAAAAAGACCAGCGCTCGGCAATGGCTTGTGGGCGCAATACATGCTTGATAACTTTAAAACTGTTGATGAAGCGCTCGCGGCTTCAAAAAATTTGCAAATTGTTTCTATGAAAGTGCACGATAAAGAATGGCCATTGCATTTGGCCATCGAGGACGCGCAGGGTAATTCAGCAATGATTGAATTTATTAATGGCGAAATGAAGGTTTATCAAGGTCAACAATATCATGTTTTAACCAATGAACCCGCATATAGTATTCAATTAAAAAACCTTAAACGATATAAGTTATTTGGCGGCACATTACCTTTGCCAGGCGATGTCGATCCTCTAAGTCGATTTGTGCGCGCCTCTTCCTTCCTCAAAACGCTTCCTGCGCCAAAAAATTATATTGAAGCTATTGCAGGCGCTCTTTCTGTGATGCGCACCGTAATGGTCCCCTTTGGCGCTGAAGATACATCAGGTAGTAAACTAGAGGATTCTTGGCCCACCCGATGGATCTCACTTGCTGATACTACTAATCGTATTTATTTCTTTAGTGCAACGACTGCCCCAAACATTATTTGGGTTGATTACAAGAACCTCAATTTTGCAGAAGGCGCCCCTCTCTTGGCCTTAGATCCAGCTGACCCGCTTCTCATTGGCGAGGTAACCCGAAACCTTAAAAAACCAGTGTAGGAATGAGAGGGTCATATCGATTACTAGGCTCCTCTTAAGGACGATGAGCCTAGTTTTCACGCTGTTCAACCTTGCTAGAATAAGAAGGGCAACTGAACCTTTTACCCGTCCAAGAGATAATGTATTCTAATGGCCATAGATTACCCATCATTAAGTCTTTGATTATTCTATTATCCCTGCTAAAAAAGCCGTTCACTCCCAAAATTAAGTATTAAAGGGTACCCTTCACTCAATCGAGGGCCAAGTGCATTATATTCATCCTAAAACAAAAAAATACTGCACTTCGCTTATTGATGTATTGGAAACGTGCGCCGATTTTCAACCTGATACTTTAGCTTTTCGATTTTTACTCGATAAAGGTAGAAATCCTAAGAGTTTGACTTACCGTAATCTCGATCAACGTGCCAGAGCCATTGCTGCTTTGTTGCAGGAACGTAAAGTTAAAAAAGGTGATCGGGTCATTTTATTATATCCACCCGGTCTCGAACTCATTGAAGCGTTCCATGGTTGTATTTATGCAGGCGCTATTGCCGTCTTAGTCTATCCGCCCGCTAATCCTAAATTAGTGGAGCGTCTCCAAGCGATTATCGAAAATGCTGGCGCAAAAATCTTATTATCAACTGACGACATTATTAAAAAATTTCGACAATTAAAATGGTTGAAATTCATAACACATTTACCCTTATTAAAACACTTTACGCAGCCTTACTTTGCCAAACAAATTCCTTTTACCCGTTGGGATTTCGAAAAATTAACACTTGTCACTACCAATGACATCGCTTTGGAAACAGCAAGAGATTGGCATCCTGTAGCAATCGCAGCCGATCATCTCGCTTTTTTACAATACACTTCCGGCTCAACAGGCATACCAAAAGGCGTCATGATTAGCCATAAAAATTTATTGCACAACTTAAGCATCACGCGCGAAGCTTTTGGACTTACTGATGAAAGTATTGTGGTAAGTTGGTTACCGCCCTATCATGATATGGGTTTAATTGGAGGTATTTTGCAACCGCTTTTTTCAGGCATACCTTGCACGCTTATGTCACCTTTCCATTTTCTTCATAAACCTGTTGAATGGTTAAAAGCAATTTCTGATTTCAAAGGGATCGTCAGTGGGGGTCCTAATTTTGCTTATCGATATTGTGCTGAAAAAATTTCTGAACCTGATAAAGAAGAGCTTGATTTACGATCTTGGTCATTGGCATTTAATGGTGCAGAACCCATCCATGCTGAAACGTTAGAAAAATTTTATCGTGCTTTTGCAGTTTGCGGTTTTAAAAAGAAAGCATTTTATTGTTGCTATGGCTTAGCAGAAGCCACCCTTTTTGTCAGTGGTAATATGCCAGAGCAAGGCTACAAAGTTATTTATGTCGATAATGATGCGCTAAATAAACATAAGGTGATCATCGTCGACCAACATGATACCCATTCAAAATCATTAGTGAGCAGTGGCTATGTGTTTCAAGAGGTACGTATCGTTAATCCACACACGCGAAAAGAATGTGAAGATTTTGAGGTAGGGGAAATTTGGATTCATAGTGCGAGTGTAGCGCAAGGATATTGGCAACTTTCAGAAGCAACGCAAGCGACTTTTCATGTCCATATTCAAGGTGATGAAAGTCACAAACCCTATTTACGCACAGGCGATTTAGGTTTTATTTATAAAGATAATTTATATATTTCGGGTCGGTTAAAAGATCTCATCATTGTTCATGGTGTTAATCATTATCCTCAAGACATTGAGCATTCTGTCAATGAATCACATCAAAGTATTCGCATCGGGCAATCGGCAGCATTTAGTATTGAAATGGATGAAGAAGAACACTTAGGAATTGTCTGTGAAGTTCAACCCGACGTAGACGAAAAGACTTATCCAGCGATTTTTTCTGCGATTCAACGCGCAGTCGCTAAAAATAATCGGTTATCAACTAACATCATCGCTTTGCTCCCCGCCAAATCTTTGCCGAAAACAACAAGTGGCAAAGTTAAACGTGGGTTGTGTCGTGATTCATTATTAGACGGTACCTTGGTTACTTTAGCCATTTGGAAATTAGCTAAATAGGAGCATCATACTTGTGCAGGATGCATTTTTAAAATTTAAATACTTCATTAACAATCTGTCTTGGAAAGTTGGATCTGCATTTAATCGAAAAAGATTAGCGTCAATTGAAAAACTTTTGCAACACACCCACTTGTTCGATCATTTGGATCATACTAACTTAAAAAAATTAGTGAGATTGATGCGGCCCCTTCGTTTTCCAAAAGATACGCTTTTAATAAAAGAAGGCGAAATTGGCCACAGTTGTTACATCCTTATGCAAGGATCGCTTCGTGTCTTTACGCATAGGAATGAAGGAGAAGAAATTGATTTAGCACAACTGGAAGAAGGACAATATGTAGGTGAACAAGCCTTAATAAACGAAACCGGTGAACGACAAGCAAGCGTTCAAGCTTTGACTGACGTAATAGTACTAGAAGTTTCGCGACAATTATTTTCTCAATTTCTCGACAATAAAACCTTAGCTCACTTAAAAAAAATTGGCAAAGATCAATTTTTTGCTCGGATGAGTGCGCAGCATCACATTTATCAATCGATAGAAAAATTATTTCGTAACGATACAACTTTACAACCTCGGTATTTTAAAAATGGGGCGGTTATTTTTAAACAAGGTGAAGTCTCAGACGCAGTTTATTTTATTCAATTAGGAACAGTTGAAATTAGTATTAAAAGTCCGGGACAAACTTCGCAAGTGATCCAACTGAATGCCGGTCATCTTTTCGGAGAACTTGGAGTAATCACTAAAACAAGACGGGCTGGGACTGCTAAAGCGATGGGGTCGGTTGAAGTTTTGAAAATGCCAGCAGAACGTTTTGAAGAAATATATGCAGATTCGCAAGCTATTCGGGAATTGACGCAAGCCCAGATTAGTGTTTATCCCCTTCGCTCACATGGAATCATGATGCAATATTTAGGGCAAGTAGGAGGAATGGAAGCCATTTGCGCTATTTTTAAATTACAAGATGGCAGCGTAGCAACTGCATCTCGGGCTATTAATCACGACATTTTTGCTATTTCAAAATCGGATTTGCCCAAATCAGTGCTTAATCAAACCCAGACCTTAAGCTACGAAGGCGATAATCGGGTTAGTCGTAAAATAACTTTTTATCAAGGACGCTGTCTCAATTGTTTCAGTGAGGGAAGTTGGGAAGAACTGGGCAAAGTTTGTCGACGATTATTAGATGGAACAGCATTTAATGAGGAAGAAATTAATCATTTTACGGCGTCAGGACTGTTTTGGCCCCCGTCCCCATTGCCTGAAGGCAACAATCAAGAAATAATTTGTGAATGTATGCAAGTTACACGGGGTGAACTTAAGCAAGCTATTCAATCAGGTTTGACAAACTTTAACGCTCTTAGCGATAAAACAGCAGCTGGAACGGTATGCGGCAGTTGTCAGCCTAAGATACTTAAGTTATTAAACCTTAATAATGCAAAGTAGAACGGATGATGGGCACCACCTTCTGTATGCATTGAACAAAGTATCTATAATTTCAGGCAAGCCCTTTTTAAGGATTGATATGAAAGAAATGCCACATGCTAATATTTCACCCAGAGAAGTCCTTAGGGGCTTTAAACAGGACCGATTAGGTTTTATCCAAAAACTTATCAATCAATATGGATCCGTTTTTTCATTATCACTTAAACCGCATAAAGCCATTATAATGATGAACCCAGATATGATTAATCATATCCTTTCGAGTCATAAAGATAATTATATTAAAGGTACGCATGTGCAAGGCTCCTCATTTCATTTTTTGAAAGCTGCACTCGGTGACAGCATCTTTATAACTGACGACAAGGCACTCTGGGCTAAACATCGTCGCATTGTGATGCCTCATTTACAGCGTAGTAAATATAATGAATATGCAAAAGCTATTATCAGCAATGGTAATGAGATGATTACGCGGTGGCAAAACACACAAGAAACCCGTATTAACATATCGGAAGCTATTCCTGAACTGACGTTGCGTAATTTACTTAATTCCATCTTTAATGAAAAAAATTTTGATTTTGATACTTTATTAGAATTTACTTATTTAATGAAAGCGAATGATCGGCATAAGTCTTTTAAAACGCTTATTACTATTTTTGACAAACTCGTTTCTGATTTTATCTTGCGACGAATGAATCAACTGACTAGTAAAGATGACTTAGTCAATTCTTTCACTGAAGCTTATCAAAATGAACAAGAGCAATCGATTGTCTTTAATCTCATACGAAACGAATTAAAAGGTTTGTTAATTGCAGGACATGAAACGATTGCAGGTTCCATCATCTGGAGTTGTTATTTGCTCGCTCAAGATCCTGAGGCGCAATTGAAAATTAAAACTGAATTTGATGCAATCTCAGCGCAACATAGGCCGACCTATGATGATATCGCAAAGTTAACTTTTACATCGACTGTATTTAAAGAATCCTTACGTCTCTATCCACCCATTTATGTGATTTCACGGGTTGCAGTAGCTGATGATCATTGCGATGGGTTTATAATTCCCAAAGATGCCATTGTAATGATTCCTATTTTTCAACTTCAACGAGCTGAAGAGTATTGGGATCAACCCGAAAAATTTAAACCCGAACGTTTTTCTAATGTCCCCTTTCCAGAAGAAACCTATCCCGCTTACATGCCCTTTGGCGTGGGGCAACGTGCTTGTATTGGTCGTGAATATGCAGCTATGGAGGCGTGCTTAACCTTAGGGATGATCTTTTCAACTTTCCAATTTTCACTTCCTCATGATTATCAGTTAGCATTAAATGCGGAGAATTCACTTTGGCCTAAATCCCCTTTACAATTAATTATTCAAAAAAAATGGTAACACTATGGAAAAAAAGCTTTTAGCAACACCGCAACCTGTCTTTCAAACAGAAATTCCTGTCCAGATTTCTCACATTAACTATGGCAATCATGTTGGTTTTGATGCCATGGTTAGCTTATTGCACGAAGCACAAGTTCAATTTTTAAAAAACTATCATTACCAAGAAATTGATATAGAAGGACGTTTTTTAGTCGTACAAAAAATTGAGGTGCTTTATAAACGTGAAGCATTTTACGGGGATGACCTGACTTTCGTCATCGGTATTGGTGATATCACTAAGGTAAAGCTGGAATTACAATATCTGGTTAAAAATACAAAACAAGAAGAAGTTTGTCGCGCTGAAATCACCGTCGTTTTTATTGATCAGGCTTCAAGGCGCGTCGTATCACCACCTGCTTTTTTTCAAACGCTTAAAGAAAAAAATTAAATTAACGTTTGTTACCTGTTTCAATATTTTGAAAATTATAATATTTGCGTCTTTGGTGCGAAATCAAGCTTAAAGGATACGCTTTTATTAACTAATCAATAAGTTAACTCAAAAAAACGGACACAACCTTTTCCATGGTAAAATATAACAATAATCCAGGGAATTTATGAATAGGAGGTTAATTATGTTAGCCAAAGAAATAATGTCTAAAAAACCTGAGTTTCTCCCCCCCACGGCATCGCTCAAAGATGCAGCCTTAAGAATGAAAGCACAAGATTATGGTTTCATTCCCGTGGGTGAAAATGATCGCTTAGTTGGCGCAGTTACTGATCGTGACATTATTATTCGGGGCGTTGCCGAAGGTAAAGATCCCAATAAAACCCAAGTCGGGGAAGTGATGACGCAAGAAATTCACTATTGCTTCGAAGATGATGCTCTAGAAAAAATCGTCGACCAAATGGAAACCTTACAAATCCGACGTTTAGTCGTTTTAAATAAAGATAAACGGTTAGTGGGAATCATTTCACTTGGGGACATTGCAACGAAGTCTAAGAATTTGAAATTATCAGGTGAGCTTGCAGAAGCAGTCTCTCAAGATTGAAGAATCATGAGGCGTTGCCTCATGATTCTCTGATGTTAATCCTTTTCAAGCATAAGTCGTCTTAATCAGGGAGGTGTCGCCTGCGGAATAGGTTTGTAAGGTTCCATCAACGGATTCCATAATTAAATGTCCCTGCTTATCAATACCTTTTACATGCCCTTTAATTGTTTGATGCATATAATTTAAAGTCACATCTTTATTACGGAGATAATCAACTGCATGCCAAGCAGGCATAAAATCCGTAAAACCAATTTGTTCGAAATGTTTTAAATGAGCAAAAAGTTGCGTAATTAGTCGAGCAGCTAGTAGATTACGATCAATATATTGTCCTGTGATGGCTTTTAAAGAGGTCCAGGGTTGCTCAATACATTGGCCTTCCTTTTCGGACATATTAACATTCAATCCGATACCGATAATAACATGACAAGCACCATGAGCTTCAGCTTGAAGTTCTATGAGAATTCCCGCTAATTTTCTTCCTTCATATAAAATATCATTGGGCCATTTAACTTGATTGGCGTATGGCAAATGTAGAAATTTTAATGACTCAACAATCGCTAAACTAACCACTAAACTTAAGCCCGCCATTTCACTTAAATCTCGTTTGAAAGGATATAAACAAGAAAAATAAATGTTTTCACCGAAGGGAGAATGCCAATGCCGATGGAGTCTACCTTTGCCAGCTGTTTGAACTTCTGCTAAACAAATTTTTGGACTGGTATGATTAAAAAAATTTCTTAAATAATTATTAGTTGAATCAAGTGTTTCAAAAATTTCAATATCAACTTTTTCGGAGATATTTTTTTTAATTATTTTTTTATTCAGTAATTGCAGCGGCTCGGCTAAAGCATAACCTCTTCCCTTCAAAGATTGAACGGAGACCCCATAATGTTGAAGTTTTTTAATTAATTTCCAAACTGCACTCCGAGTCATCTTCAACTCACGACCCATCGTTGTACCATCATGAAATTGGCCATCATTTAAAAGATGAACTAACGCAACCAAATGATTATTAAGTTTAAGCGCTTTCATGGATTTCCATTAACTGGACCGAACTAATTGATAGAGAAGAATAGCATTTGAAAAGAAGTCTGAAAAGAAAGATTTAAGCTATTTTTAAGCTATTTTAAAAATATAAATATAAAGAGGAACATATAAATACTTGCAGGCTAGGTGCCCATAACATGGCCTTAAGTTAGTTGGGTTAAAATATGACTTTGTAAAATAGATCCGATAGTGATTTTAAGTTGAATAGCTGAAAATGAAAGGTACTTAATATGCAAGCTCGTAATAATTTTAGACCCACCCGTGAAGATCGCAATTTCGATGAAATTGATAATCAAACTATTACTGGAAGAAAATATAAATTTGATTTCATTCGTGATCCTTCAGGGACCCATCCCCTTCGTATTAAAGTGACCTCAATGCGGGGAATACAAGGAAAAGGGTTGAAGGCTGTATTAAACAAACAGTTGCGAGATTCATATGAATCTGTAAAACCGTTTACTGTATCATTTTACGATAATGAAGTGTTTTTAGTTTGTTTGCAGAATGTAAAACTTCGAGCGATTGATTTCTTCGATTTTATAAATAATCTCAGTAACGGGAGCTCTATTTGCAATCCACCTTCGAAATTATCCATAGATTGGAATAAAATTACCTATAACATAATAACCAATGGGGAGCATATTGAAGGTAATACAGTTAATACAGTTATGGAAGTTAAATATGCCAATCAAGTTTCAAAAGAGGAAATAGGGAAGATAAGAAATAATATATATCAATACTTGTATGCAAAAATGGAAAAAGGACGGGTGATAAAAAAATGGGAATGCAAGTCACGACTTGGAGTTGACAAAATAGATTTTACATTTGTAAATGAGCTCACTGATGCCATTGATCGGCACATGCAAAATTACTTAAAACAAAAAAGAGGTAATCAAAATAATAATACGCTGCCAACAAAAACCTTGAGTAAAACTACTGATTTGCCAATCGTAAATGAAAATAGTGAGATATTTTCACAATCCAGCACAGCACAAATTTTTAAAGTAACAGCGCCTACGGTTTCCAATCATTCAGCAATATCTAAGTCTCATAATCGAATTGATCATTTAAACGTAGCGCCAACTACAGTGATTTTACCGCGAGCGAATGACACTCGTGCTCCTCACTCAAACCTAAACGTTGAAGATGATCCTTTTAACCAAGTTCTACCCAATTACTTGGTGTTCGGCTGTTTTAAGCTAAATTTCGATAATTCAAACAATTACACCATAACAGTAGAGGAAAACCAAAACCTAGAGCCTACAATAGGTAATCGAATAACCTAATTTTGGTGAAGAAATTTCAAGTGCTCTATATCGATATTAAAAGTACCCAATATAATTTATCAGCAAAAGGAATAATTACACACATTTAACTTAACCTTAAGCTTAAGTCTTTAGAATAAAGAAAATTAATGAGTCCATACTATGCACCTACGCAATACAACTAATGAAAATCATCTATCTTCAAATTTAGATGCAGTGAAGTTTGATCCCATTATCGGCGAGAAATTTTGCTTCGTTTTTATGCCGCCAAGCACAGAAAAATATTCACTTGAAATATTAGTCTCCCCCGGCACGCATGCAACTTGCTCCACGCTCTTAGCTTTTAAAAAGTTTTTAAGTAATGAAATTACTAAACGTACAAAAACTACACCAAATTTTTACATATTTGAATTAATTACAAAAGACAACGCATTGATTTTAGGATGCAGAAAAAATGAATCGCTCCCAGCAAATCAATTGCTACGATTACTCAATCAACTTAATAAGCCTAAAAAGCAGATTAGAACGAAGAAACGATTTAATTGGAACGATGTAACCTACAGGATTTTTTCACCAAAAGATTCAAATCGACACAGTGGGCTACTTATATTTAAACTGCAAGGCTTTATTACTAATGCACAAATGGTAGTTATGGGAAATAATGTATACTCCAAATTAACCAACTTATACCCAGAAGTAAACGAAGGATTTTCTTTCTCAATTCAATTGAACGAGCTGCATGTTTTAGTTTCAAAGAAAATTAACATTGCAGATGTGGATGCAAAGTTAAAAGCATATCCACAACAAGCTACAGAAATAGAATTTCTATACGCTTCATCTGAGCCCGCCAATAAGGATTATATGGAAATTGAAACTGAAATGAAACGTCCCAAAAAGTCAGCACTTACAATTAACTGGGATAAAATTACTTATAAGTTAGAGAGAAATGACGATAAACAGAGTGCAGTTATGGAATTTAAATTTGAAATTCCAGTCTTGTTAAATGAAGCAAATCAGCTAAGAGATCTATTAAAAAATGCATTGGGCAATAGTATCTATAAATCCTCTCTCAGGGATGAGATCAAATTGAGTTACACTACTAAATTTGACTCAACGCATGTTCGTTTTAACTTTTCAGATGCAACCCATATTGACTTTTTTGAAGGGATTATTTTAAAATACTTAAACAAAAAAATCGTCCCGCGTAAAGAAGATACTTTATCAATCTCTGCACCCAAGACACCTTCCCTCCTTACAAATGAAAATGTTACCGTGTTATTTCAGTCTCTTGCACAGCAGACTTCTAAAATAGCCACTGACTCATCGAGCCTAAGTGTTACAACAACTGAGGATGTTTTCAATCAAACTGAGAGTTTAAATTCATCCCAAACTTCTATTTTTTTACCGCAGGAATCCAATTTTAATTTTGCCAATGATTCTTTTAATACAACCTTAACTGGCGAAGATAAAAATGTAGATATAAGCAATACAATCAAATGTTTTAAAGAAGGTTACCAGGTATTTGGCTGTTTTAAAGTGACTGTCGATACGCCAAGTAATCTTTCAGTCACCCTGGTTGAAAATCAACCAAAGCTTTACAATTAATAAATAATAAATTGACTCAAACTTAAGCTTAACTGTTAAATCAAAATTATTTTCTTTGTAAAATTTGGAATTTTTTATTAAGAGAGATTACCTAGAAATAACTTACTACCTTAGTTTCTTTGACTCTCAATGAATCCAAATTTACTTTAAACTCATACTCAATGAAAAATAAAGCTAGCTTAGCCGATCTTTTTTTCGGCAAGTAAAAGAAAATAAATCAAGATGATCTGCATTTGAAAACATCATGAGGATAAATATCGTTTTAAACGCTAACAGGACGGCTTATTAAGATTTAATACTGCAAACAAAGATTGAACTACATCATGTTATGATATTTTACAATAATAATTGAAATGGATTATTTATTCGTTCATAAAATCATCGTAAATTTAATTAGCAGGAATGATTTTTAAAATGTTTTGCGAGCCTGCTATTACATCACGAAGGAAATCCTTTTGGATGCTGGAAATCGAATCTACATCATCCTCATCAATTAACTTGGCAAAACCAATGATGCTGTTCAGCATCGTTCGTTGAGCAAATGATCTTTCTTCTACAGATTCTTCCATTGAGTTAAGCGCTTCAGTTTGCGTGAGATGAGTTAGCATATTTTTCGATTCGACTAAGACATAACCTAACATTTCTTTTTGTCTATCAGAAATAGCCCCGAGATCCCCATAATAAATTAATTCACTAAATCCAATAATGCTATCGAGGGCACTGCGTAATTTAAACGACATATTAGGAAGACTACCCTGATATCCATTAGTTCGTGAATCAACTTCAGTTAACTCTATTAATTTTTCTTTGCGTAGGAGCATATTCATTCCTAAGCTAAAGGCAATCATCATGAAAATGATCATGCTAAAGGTCGGTGCTTCAATCGCTGTTTTTAAATGCTCAGCAATATTTAATATTTTACTGTACCCTACCTCGCCGAATCCTAACGTGCTTCTGTCTGTCAATGTCACTCCATTTGGATTAAACAAGTTATGGAGATAACGTATAGATTGTGCAGCTGGTGATAAGGCACTGCTTCCTACAGCGTCTTCGCGACCAGTAAAGACAAGAGAAGTCCCCGATACTGAATCGGCAACATGATTGGTAATCGTGACATTAGTATTATTTACTAACTGCATTGGATTGATATTCGTATCAAATGGTGTAATGACGTTGGCAATATCAAGATTGACAAAATTGGGTATGGACGGAACGGGAGGAACTGGCACGTTACCATAAGTAATATTGCCACTAAAACGACTTGGATTAAATCCGTTCATTGATACAAGCACACCATCAACTCGTAATTGATTGGTTGCAAAATCATAGACTGCTGGTGCAATAAAAATAACCGGGTCATTGCTATTACTGGTAGCAAATGAAGTGAAGCCACTGAAGTTTAAAGGATCGCTTACAAAACCACTATTCGGACTACTAATGTGTAGTGAATTTAATTTAGTTGGCAAATAAAGTGTACTTCCGGGATTACCAATCAAATTATTAATATTTAAAAAATGGGTGATGACAGTACCCGAATTATTTGCTACATCGCCTGAATAAAAGAGGTTAGCTAGAAATGTCCCTAAGGGATCTAAATAATGCGAGTAATCGATGGTATTCACTGCATTAAGCTCATTACCGTCAATAGCCCCGCTTAAGCTTGCCCCATCATTAAGAACGAAAGTGTTACCCTTTGTCCCACCGATTAAATGACCTACATTGATAAAGCTTGCATCATTAATACCCGTTACCATGATGTTACCTTGATTTGCACCGGTAATATCCCAACGTTCACTGCTAACGCTATCAATGGCTAACGTATTCACACCATTGCCACTACCCGTTACGGTAAGTTGATTAAGCGCATAAGAACCGGCTAAATTAAAGATATTATCGCCCGGCTGTCCATTCAAGGTTAAGTTGCGGTCTCCTAATACACCACCTTGAAGACTAATATTGCGACCGAGCATCGTAAGATTGTTACCAAGTGTTACAACTGCACCATACACTTGATCTAAAGTTGTCGTGATGCTCGATGCATTGATTGCAATTGAATTTGCTTGAACATTTAAATTAGATACATTAACGGTATCATTAAAGCGTGCAATACCTGTTCCTGCATTAACATTAAGAGAATGAGGACCGCTTACAGCATCATTAATGGTCAGCCCATTCGAAGTTAAATTAACAGGTTGACCTAAAACAATGCCGCCCTGCGCTGCACTTAGACTCATACTGCCTGTGGCAGTTAAATCAGCATTCAACGCTAACGTGTCATTTGTACCCGCAGCGCCATTTACATTTGCATTTAAGGTAAGATTACCCGTACTTGTTGTTAGACTTGCACCCGTTCCTACAAGAATACCGTCATCTGTATTCACTGTTAGAGCTTTGAAGCTAACTGGGTTATTTATAAAATTAACATATCCTAATGTGCCAACAGTCGCCGTAAGGGTTGTCAATCCTGCAATCTGGCTACTATCGGCAACACTTACACCATCAACAAGGATAAAGCCATTTGATGCGGTATTTAAATTGAAGGTGCCAGCCGACATCCGTTGTAATTCATTGCCACTGATACTCATGGTTCCGGATGCATTGCCTAATCCAATACTTCCTCCAATAGTATTCTGCGTAAGAGTAAGCGCTCCATTACCACTGTTTAAAGCACCTGTGGTATTCAGATTAAGATCTGTTGCAGTAATAGCTAAAGGCGCATCACCAGAATTGATGGTTACACCATCATCCACCGCTAAGGTGCCAATATTAGTAATCGTCACAGCCCCGCCACCGCTTTGATTAAGACCCGTAATCGTAAGCGGTGCGGCAGTATTAACTAACGTTATGGCTCCGCTACCACTATTCGTTGCATTAAACTTATTAATTTGATTCGTTGCAAAGCTAAGGATAGTCCCTCCAACGCTGGATGTTGTAAGCGTATCCCCAACAATGAGTGCGCCTGTATTAGTTATCGCTCCGCCCGTTATTACGGTTGCGTTTGAAAGTGTCTGCAATGCTGCAACAGCAAGCGCATTCACATCTTGATAAATTAATACACCCGCAGTATTAGCATTATTAGCAACGTTTCTGGATTGTAAGTTAAGGGTTGTAAATGCATTAGCTAAATTAAAAGTAATATCTGCACCAACATTATTGAACGTTGAAGCTGTTAAGGTTGAACCTGACATAACGCCACTTTGAGTAATCGCATTATTACCTCGTAAAGTGACTGCACCTGTTGTTTGAACGGCAGCAACATCAAACCCACTTGCATCAATGTAGGAAATTGCACCCGCTGCATTCGCAGTATTAGTCGCATTACGCGCGCGTAAATCGACAGTCGAAACTTCATTACCGGTATTCGTTAAAGTGATCGCCCCGCTTGCGTTATTTAATGTTAAAGCAATGAGTTCTTGCGCCTCAATAATGCCTGTTTGCGTTATGGTTGTTGCTGTCACATTAGCAAGCGCCGTTGTTGCAATTCTGCCAATAGCAATACCACTAACATCGCTGAAGCTAATATTGCCCGCTTCATTTATAGTATCGGCAGCATTTCGACTTTGTAAGTTAAGCGTAGTTAGGGAATTAGCTGGATTATTCAATGTGATGCTTGCCCCGCCATCTTTGAGGGTTTTGGCAGTTAGAGTAGTTCCTAGAATGGAACCCGTTTGAGTGATCGCCTCACCCGCATTTAAATTAATGGCATTGGTTGTTGCAATTGTACTAATATCAAAGCCGTTTGCACTATTGTATGAAAGGACACCCGCAGCATTCGTCGTATCCGCTGCATTGCGCGATCTTAAATCAATCGTGGAAAAATTATTGGTGAAATCATTAAGTGTAATTGCCATTCCTGCATTATTGAGCGTTTTAGCAATGAGGGAAGTGCCAGTTAGCGTTCCTGATTGGGTGATCGCAGCCCCAGCTGTTACGATAAGCGAGCCCGTGGGGTTCATGCTGCCTAGAATAATGCCGTTGGTATCACGTAAATTGATATCACTTGCACTGTTTACGGTTACCGTACTAAAGTTGTTGGCTGCATTATTTAAAGTAATATTATTTAAATTCGCTTGAAGTGTTGTTAATCCAGTGATACTAAGTGCTCCACTTTGTGTTAAGGCTCCATTGGTGATGACATCTAATGTGCCACTAACCGTGGATGCACCGAGACTTAAAGCATTAGCATCCGTTAAAGCAACATTAAGACCACTGGTCACTGCTACCGTGCCAAAATCATTTGCTGCATTGGTTAAAGTAATATTATTCGTAGCCCCTGCTATTAAGGTCGTTGTACCCGGTACGCTAATGACTCCCGATTGAGTTAGGGCACCTGCAGTTTGTACGGTTAAACTGTTAGCCGCAATCGCATCTAAAATGAGTGCATTTGCATCACGTAAATTAACGACATTGCCACTTACTACTTTAACGGTTGAAAAATTATTAGTTGCAGTGTTGAGGGTAATATTGTTAGCAAGGCCAGCGGCTAACGTTGTTAAACCAGTAATAGCAAGTGTACCACTTTGCGTTAACGCACCATTGGTGATGACATCTAACGTACCACTAATCGTTGATGCACCGAGAATTAACGCATTCGTATCGGTTAAAGCAACATTATTACCACTTGTGACAGCCACGGTTGCAAAGTTATTCGTAGCATTAGTCAGCGTAATATCAGCTACTCCTGCGATGAGTGTTGTGGTGCCAGGTGATGTAATCACGCCTGATTGCGTTAAGGCGCCACCGGTTTGTACTGTTAAACTACCGGCCGTGGTGAGCGCTGCTAAAACTAAAGCATTGACATCACGTAGACTAACAACATTGCCACTGATAATGCTAAGTGATGAAAAATCATTGCTAGCATTGCTGAGCGTAATACTATTCGCAGCACCAGCAGTAAGCGTTGTTAAGCCAGTTACGGCAAGAGCACCAGTCTGAGTTAATGCACCATTGGTTACAACGTTCAATGTGCCACTAATTGTTGATGCACCAAGAATTAGCGCATTCGTATCCGTTAATGAAACATTATCGCCACTCGTTACGGCGACGGTGCCAAAATTATTAGCATTCGTTAAAACGATATTGTTAACACCTGCAATAAGGGTGGTGGTGCCAGGAGACGTAATCACGCCTGATTGTGTTAATGCGCCACCAGTTTGCACGGTTAAACTACCGGCGGTCGTAAGCGCTGCTAAAACTAAAGCATTAACATCGCGTAGGCTAACAACATTTCCACTGATAATACTAAGCGATGAAAAATCATTGCTAGCGTTACTGAGCGTAATACTATTGGCAGCTCCAGCGGTTAAGGTCGTTAAGCCAGTCACAGCGAGTGGACCCGTCTGAGTTAACGCACCATTGGTAATAACATTTAACGTGCCGCTAATGGTCGATGCACCTAAAATCAAAGTACCTGCATCAGTAACACTGACATTATTACCACTCGTTACCGTAAACGTAGCAAAGTTATTTGTAGCCGTAGTTAGCACAACATTGTTTAAAGTAGAATTAACGGTAGTGATACCTGTAACAACGACTGCTCCACTTTGTGTTAAGGCCCCATTGGTTATGATGTCTAATGTACCACTAACCGTGGATGCACCCAGACTTAAAGCATTAGCATCCGTTAAAGCTACATTAAGACCACTGGTTACTGCTACCGTGCCAAAATCATTTGCTGCATTGGTTAAAGTGATATTATTCGTAGCGCCTGCTATTAAGGTTGTGGTGCCTGGTACGGTAATAATTCCTGATTGAGTAAGTGCACCTGCAGTTTGGATGGTTAAACTGTTAGCCGCAATCGCATCGAAAATGAGGGCATTGGCATCACGTAAATTAACAACATTGCCACTTACGACTTTAATGGTTGAGAAATTATTAGTTGACGTATTGAGGGTAATATTATTAGCAACTCCAGCTGCTAAGGTTGTTAAACCCGTAATAGCAAGTGCACCACTCTGCGTTAACGCACCATTGGTGATGACATCTAACGCACCACTAATCGTTGATGCACCGAGAATTAAAGCATTCGTATCGGTTAAGGCAACATTATTACCACTTGTGACCGCAACGGTTGCAAAGTTATTCGCACCATTAGTCAGCGTAATATCATTGCCTGCCCCTGCGATGAGGGTTGCGATGCCAGGCGAAGTGATCACGCCTGATTGCGTTAATGCGCCACCAGTTTGCACGGTTAAATTACCGGCCGTCGTTAGGGCTGCTAAAACTAAAGCATTGGCATCACGTAGACTAACAACATTTCCACTGAGAATACTAAGCGATGAGAAATTATTGCTAGCATTGCTGAGCGTAATACTATTCGCAGCACCAGCAGTAAGCGTTGTTAAGCCAGTTACAGCAAGAGCACCGGTCTGAGTTAACGCACCATTAGTGATAACATCTAACGTACCACTAATCGTTGATGCACCGAGAATTAACGCGTTTGTATCTGTAACACTGACATTGCGTCCACTCGTTACTGTCAATGTACCCAAATTATTTGCTGCATTATTTAAAGTTATATCTTGCGTTGCACCGGCTGCAATCGTAAGCGTTCCGGGTAAAGTTAAAATCCCACTATTTGTAATGCTTGAACTTCCAAGCGAGGTTAAGGTTAACCCTGCAGTACTATTGATGGTTCCTAAATCTAATCCTGTGGTACCCGTATTGTTTATAAAAATACCGCTGCTTCCGGTTGTCGCATTTAACGTACCTGCAATAATGGGAATAGGCGTTGCTACCGCCCCAATGGCGCGTGCGGCTGCTTGTGAAGTCGTGAGATTGATCGTGCCCGAACCGACATTTAAAATGCCGCCTCCCATCGTAATACTGCCGCCTGTTATATTACCGCCCGTATTCGTTGCAACGGTAATCGTGCCCCCATTGCCTGTGGTCATAGAACGTAAAACAGCAGTACCCGTGCCACCACCTGCAGCAGCATTAACGTTAATAGCAATGGCTGAAGCCGTTGTATTGGTTGTTACGATCGAACTATTTGCACCCATGGCGAAGCCTTGAGAACTTAGTCCATCTTGATTGGCGTTAATTGCGACCGTGCCTGATCCAGTATTGATCGTGCCAGTAATGGCACCCGTGCCCATTGCAAAAGCGTTGGCCGTATTAGCTGTGAAATTACCACCATTGGTGGTAATGACAGAATTTGCCGTACTTCCCAATGTGACGCTATCACTATTAAAGACAACGTTCAGTCCACCTAGCGTTGAAGTAATATTATTATTTGCAATAATTGCACCCACTGCAGTCAAGGTTAACGTGGGTGTATTCAATGCTGATTTAACAATGGCATCGGTAATCGTAATGTTGCCCGTTTGCGTACCACCAGGGGTTGTTAAGATCGTGACACTTGTTCCTGAATTTAAAGAAGCAACAATGGTTGCAACGTTGGCCACCGCATTATTGGCAGTGGTGGTAAATACATTGGGTGAGGCGCCATCAAAGCTACCATTCACAGTCGCTGCAGCTGAAATGGTTACATTCGATGGATCAAGCAACCATAAACCAGCTTGACCTGCTGGCGCGCTCGCGCTAACTGAGCCCATGGCTTCTAAATTATTTTTACTCGAAGTTTCAACAAAACCACCATTTCCACCTTCTTGTCCGGCACGCGCAAAGATTTCACCATAAAATTTGGTTAATTCATTGGACCAAACAATAACCGTACCGCCATCACCATGGTGTAATGCATCTGCAATTAAACGCGTGTTCGTAGCAATGACCGTTGCATTGGCATTAGGCAAAGGACCTTTGCCGAGATAGTTGCCGCCAATTAAAATTTCACCCCCAGCGAGATCACCGCTGACATCAAGGGTTGCACCGTTATCGATTAAAATATTATGACCTGTGACATTAATTTTACCGCCTCGTTGAGCTGCAGATTTACCTGAAGCATTAACATTCGCAGCAACACGGACCACGCCGCTAGAAGGATCCCCTGATAAAATAATTTCGCCATTTCGCATGCTGACGGATTTCGCTTGAACAACCCCTTCTAAATTAATAACTCGATCTAAAACGCCTTGCGCAGCTTTCGCCGTAATCAAAACTTTGCCACCATCTGCACGAATCATCCCCGTGTTACTCACCCCGTGTTTTAAAGAACCATCGGAGTTACGATTTGCATGAATGGTTTGCTCATCAACTGTAAAGCTAATGAGTTGGTCACCGGATAAGTCGAGGGTAAATTTACTACCCGAACCAAGGGCAATGGTGCCCATATTTGCTTCGATATGACCTGAATTTGAAACACTACCACCGACTAAAGCAATCAAACCATGATCTCTTGCGATGATGGTCCCTGCATTGACGATTTGACCCGCATAGGATGATGTTTGATTAAAAATATATTGCCCTGCTAAAAAATTCTGACTACTAATATCAGTTGTTGAGGCAATCAAACTACCCACATTCACAAATGAATTGGGACCGAAATAAATACCAGCGGGGTTGACCAAAATAATGCGGCCGGTTGCCGTTAAATGTCCGTAAATTTCTGATGCCCCTTGCATTGGGTTGACCCGATTTAAAGTGACACCGCCTTGAGGTTGTTGGAAGTGCGTAGTTTCATGGGCATTAATATTAAAAGTTTGCCAATTAATAATTGCAGATTGGCTCGTTTGATTAATTTGTAACGTATTAGCTGCAGGTGTTGACATGCTCACATTACCTGCTTCGATTTGACCACCTTGTGGATTAGCAAGCACGGAAGTTGAGAAACTCGTAAGGACCATTGAAAGGGTTAACACCAAAACTCCCGATTTCTTCAAAAACATTGACCCCAACGTTTTGAAGAAAGCCAGCTTGGAACCATCCAGACGATCAAACTGCGCGATTAATGATGTCCATTTCCTACTCATTTTGTTACCCCTAAATTGTCCTAAAATTAAACATCTTTCTTTTCTATTTCTTGAAATAAGTATGGTGCTTTTTAAGCATTCCAAATGACGGAGAAATTGCATGTGAAATGAGGGGGTTAGAAAGAAGTTTTTTTTGCTAGCTTCTAAAGGGACATTCAATGAATAAATTTAGTCAGTCCCCCTATTTAACGGGTAAAAAATTTATAATAGAGGAATGGAAACTGAGATTGTGGCACCTAAAACGACTGAGCAAAATGACGCATCCGATTTAGATTTAGCAAAATTGGGTGGACTTGCGCATGTTTATGCTACGGATAAAATTTTTCCCTTACCCACATTCCCGGGATTCTATACGCTTACGGGCGGCATCATGAGCGGTAAAACAACTTTGTTAAAATTGTGGATGCAAACTGTAAAAGTTAATAAGCAAGCGCGTTATTCTTATTTTTCCCTTGCTGATATGAAAGATACGGCTGCACTTGTACGCGTATTAAAAAATAGCTTAGACACTTCCCAATCTGCGCTATTACATTATGTATTTTTGGATGATGCAAGCGCCTTATCTGACTGGGATAAAGCCATTAATGAATGTCTTAATAATAATCTTTTACAACAAGTTGTCTTAGTTGTCGCAGACGTTGACTATTCCATTACAGCAAAAGCTAAACAATTATTTGCGACCCTTTATCAATATAATATTCATCTTACTTCACTTAGCTTTCATGAAGTAGTTCTCCTTAAAAATCCAAATAAAGAAATAGAGCAAATTAACCTTCTCGAAGAATTCAATCAATACTTACTGCATGGTGGCAATTTAAATGCAATTAACGACATGGCAAAGTCCGGCAAAATATTAGATACGACATTGAAAAATTATATGCATAGATTAAAAAAATTAATCTTAAAACATGGACGCCATGAAAATTTCTTACAAGAAATTTTTGACGCTATGATTAAACATTATGATTCGCCTATTACATGGAATGAATTATCCCACGAACTCTCTATTGAGCATCCCAAAACTATCCAAGATTACATCACACTCTTGGCAACATATGATGCTGTCTTTATTCAATCTGCATTGGGTGCAAATCAACGTGATGCAGCCCCAAAGAAAGCCCGCAAATTGATGTTTACTGATCCATTCATTTTTCATGCAGTTCGAGCTTGGCTGAATCCTGTGAACGATGTATTTAATACGCAAATTAGCCCGATTCAAAATGATCTAGCTTTAAGTGCGAAATTAGTTACTGCGTGCGTTATTACACATTTTAGCCGTCATTTTTCAACTTTTTACATTAAAGCTCAAGGCATGATTGATTTAGCTTATTTAGCTAACAACAAAGTCTACCCTATCGTGGTGCATTGGAATAACCACTTTCAAGCCAAAGATCTAAAGCAAATTTTGAAATATCCAAATGGCAAAATTCTTACGAAGATGCAACGCTCAGGTGTTATTGAGCATATTAGAACAGAACCTGTTCCTTATGCTTTATGGAAACTCGGCGTATAAATTACTGCGGGAAAAGTAAGGAAGACATAGTATGGTTGTAACAACAGATGGTGTTAGTCTTTCAAAATTGGATATCAGTGAACAACTTGATTTGCTGAAGTCTGTGCTTGAAAGTTCAACTGAATATTCTATCGCAGCCGTAGATTTGCAAGGCACTATTGTTGCATGGAATGCTGGCGCCAAAAGAATTTATGGATGGGATGCAAGTGAAGTGTTAGGTAAAAATGCGACGATTATTTTTACTCCCGAAGATATTGCCGCGAAAAAACTTCCGTTTATTTTAAGCGAAGTTAGATTACGTAGTGTATGGACTGGTGAAATGATACGTATTCGTAAAGATGGCTCTCGTTTTACCGCACTCGTTACCGTGACATTGCGTAAAAATCAACAAGGTGAGGCGGTGGGTTACACAGCTATTGCACGGGATTTAACCGGCATTCAAAATGCCTTACGACTTTTGAATAAACTCGAAGCATCCAAGCGTTTATTGCAACTTAAAAACCAAGAATTGGAAAAATCAACGCGATTAGCCCAAGAAGCAAGTAATCTCAAAAGTGAATTCTTAGCAAATGTTTCGCATGAATTACGCACTCCTTTAAATGGCATCATTGGCTTTGCCAAATTACTTTATGATGGATTAGTTGACCCCCGCTCTCCTAAATCCAAAGAATTTTTAGGTGATATTATTTATAGCGCTAATCAATTATTATCTCTGATTAATGACGTATTGGATTTAAGTAAAATCGAAGCGGGTAAAATGGAATTTCACGCTCAAAAAGTTGATCTTTCCAAAATGCTTTATGAAATCCTTGATAATTTCCGTTTACTCATTTTAGAAAAAAATATCAAAATTCGGACTGAAGTCGATCCTGCTTTGCGTTTTGTGCAAGTCGATCCTGATAAACTTAAACAAGTTATTTTTAATTATGTCTCGAATGCTTTAAAATTTACTCCACCGGGGGGACGCGTTAATGTAAGCATTTGTAATACGAAACCGGATTTTTTTCAATTACAAGTTGAAGACACAGGAATTGGCATTCACGCAGAAGATCAGAAAAAATTGTTTATCAAATTTCAACAACTCGATGCGAGCACCAAAAAGATGTATGCGGGTACGGGATTAGGATTGGCGTTAACTAAACGAATTGTTGAAGCACAAGGTGGTGAGGTTGGGGTCAAAAGTACTTTTGGCAAAGGAAGTACTTTTTACGCCATCCTTCCTTGTTTTTACGAAGGCTTGGAACCAGACACACTTTAATGACATGCAGGGAAAAGCAGATTTATGACTGGTGAAACCATACTCATTGTGGATGATAGCCCACTTAATCTTAAGCTAGTCGAATATCTGCTGACGGTAAAAGGTTATGAAATTCACACTGCAACCAATGCTGAAGAAGCCTTGCAACTCTTAAACACTTTAGATCCCAAACTTATTTTGATGGATATTCAATTGCCTGGCATGGATGGTTTAGAATTAACCAGCATTCTCAAAGCAAAGCCTAAATATAAGACAATTCCTATCATCGCCATTACCGCTTATGCCATGAAAGGGGATAAAGAAAAAACATTAGCTGCAGGCTGTGATGGCTATATTACTAAACCCATTGATACGCGCACCCTCCCAGACGTCATTGCAGGCTACCTAGACAAGACCAATGTTTAACCTTACTTAAATAAATCAAAATGGCTATTGGCGATTAGTGCCATATCCAGGATAATGATGCCCTTCTTAATATAATGATTAGATGAATTTCTCATGGCGCAATATATTTTCACGATGCAAGGTGTTGGCAAAGTTGTTCCTCCGAAACGCGAAATATTAAAAAACATTTGGTTATCGTTTTATCCTGGCGCCAAAATTGGTGTTTTAGGATTGAACGGATCTGGAAAATCCACACTTTTGAAAATTATGGCGGGTTTGGACTCTGAATATATAGGTGAGGCACGTCCCCAAGCGGATATTAAAATTGGTTATCTTCCTCAAGAACCTCAACTGAATCCTGAAAAAACCGTACGGGGCAATGTCGAAGAAGGAATGATCGAGACTTTCAATTTATTGCAGCGTTTCGATGAAATCAGCGATAAATTTGCAGAACCCATGAGCAATGAGGAAATGACAAAATTACTTAATGAACAAGGCGACCTCCAACATGCCATTGATGCAGCGGGTGGCTGGGAAGTAGGTCGGAAGCTAGAGATTGCAGCTGATGCATTACGACTTCCACCCTGGGATGCTGATGTAACTAAAATTTCAGGGGGCGAAAGGCGGCGGGTAGCTCTATGTCGGTTATTATTGTCCAAACCCGATATGCTCCTTTTAGACGAACCTACTAACCATTTGGATGCTGAAAGTGTAGGATGGTTAGAGCGATTTTTGCATGATTATCCAGGCACCGTGGTGGCAGTTACCCATGATCGCTATTTCTTAGACAATGCTGCAGGTTGGATTTTAGAGCTTGATCGTGGCCAAGGCATCCCATACGAAGGTAACTATTCAGCCTGGCTCGAGCAAAAAGAAAAACGCTTGGAGCAAGAAGAGCGTCAACAATCTTCTCATCAGAAAGCAATTAAAGCAGAATTAGAATGGATACGGACTAATCCCAAAGGCCGACAAGCTAAGAGTAAAGCACGTTTAGCACGCTTCGAAGAAATGAGTTCGAAAGAATTTCAAAAACGCTGCGAAACCCAGGAACTCTATATCCCACCCGGCCCAATGTTAGGCGATGTTGTCATTGAAGCAAATCATTTGAGCAAAAAATTTGGGGATAATATTTTGTTCGATGACTTAACTTTTAATCTACCCAAAGGTGCCGTGGTTGGCATTATCGGCCCCAATGGCGCAGGTAAAACCACGTTGTTTAAGATTTTGAATGGTCATGAAGAAGCAGACTCAGGTGATTTTAGACTTGGTAATGCAGTCAAGTTAGCCTACGTCGATCAAAGCCGCGATGCACTCAATGGCAGCAAAACAGTATGGGAAGAAATCTCCGGGGGTCAAGAAGTTATCACGATCAACGGTTATCAAATGGCATCCCGCGCTTATGTCGGTCGCTTCAATTTTAAAGGTACTGACCAACAAAAATTTATTAAAGATCTTTCCGGTGGTGAACGAAATCGGGTGCACTTAGCCAAGCTGCTTAGCCATGGTGGCAATGTGTTATTGCTTGATGAACCCACTAATGATTTGGATGTTGAAACCTTACGTGCACTAGAAGAAGCGATACTGAATTTCCCCGGTTGTGCGATGATTATCTCTCATGATCGATGGTTTTTAGATCGGGTTGCAACCCATATTTTAGCCTTTGAGGGCGACAGCACCACCACCTTCTTCACCGGCAACTTTACTGAGTACGAGGAAGACCGCTTACGCAATTTAGGCGATAAAGCCTTACAACCGCACCGTATTAAATACAAGAAGTTAGCGACTTAAGACGCTGATTTAAAATAAAAACTTGGGTTGCAAATTTAGCAATCCAAGCTTTTAAGCGCTCTTGGTACGGGGCCCATCTAACAGTGTAAACGTAAGAAATCCTACCGATTAAACTTCTTTATCATTTCATGATTTAACTTATCAACCATTTTCCTACTATGATCAAGCGTCACACTTAACTTTTCCCAATCTGCATCTTTCACTTGATCTTCCATATGTTCACATAACTTATATAGCTTCATAAACCCGCTACTACCAACCGGGCCTTTTAACTGGTGTAAGGAATTTAAAACTGCTTCTGCATTCCGATCCAGAGCATCATGAGCGATTTGATCAAACTTTTCGGTTGCTGTTTTAATAAGCATCTTCAAAAAATCCTGCATTCCTAGCGCATTATTCCCGAAGATTAAATGCATCAAATTCATATCAATTAAACTATTTTTATCAATTTTCGTAACCATAGGGCTAGGTCCCTTTCAATTGCTTCACTAATAATTCCAACTCTTCTATTTTGCCATAACATTTTGCCAACTCTTTTTTGTGCTGATCAATCACTTGCAAGCATTCAACAATACGAGAACCAGCAAAAACACGAATACGTAATTCTTGAAAATTAACAGGCTTTAATAAAAATTCATTGGCACCGGCTTCTAAACCTTTAATCATATTTTCAACGCCTGAAACTTGCGTTAAGAAAATAATATAGGGATGAAAATCTAAAGAAGCACGAATACGTTCGCATAATTCAACGCCATTGAGTTTTGGCATTAACCAATCAAGAATCAAAATTGAAGGTGCCTCTGGTGATTGCATAATTTTCCATGCTTCTTCACCATCACTCGCCTCAACAACTTCATAACCCCACCCCAGAATCGCGGTGCTTAACAGCATACGCATAGCTTCATCATCTTCTGCTATCAAAATTTTGGAAGGATAAGATAATTCGTCGGGAGAATGAGGATTGTCGTTTTTCATAGGGCATCGCATTGAGTCTATTAAGATTACCCTCATCATAGGTCTTTTTGAGGGAGGGATGCAATTGGTCGTTAAGGATCGGGGAATTATTTGAACATCTTAGGTCATTTTTTAAAATTAATTCAGGCTCCCAATTAAATGGTTGTGTATTCATTCGCTTAGCTTTAGAAGGGGTGATGAGATGCGGCATGATTTTCGGTAATAAAGCAAAAAGAAAGTTTATAATAAGAAGAAGTGCCCATGAGCGAGGTGATGCATGTTTAAAAAGATATTACCAAAGAAGACAAAAGGTAAATCTCCCGGGAAAGACACAGTTGGCGATGAGAACGATGATCTTACTCATACCGGGCGCGTGAATAACACTGGCCAACGCAAAGAAAACTCAAATGCTAATCATAGCACCCCGACTGACGATGAAATCCGAGAGCTAACCCAAAATCCAACAACCCAAATACTTTTTTCTCATCCACCCCTGTGGAATAAAGCAGTTGTCTTTGCAGAAGATCAGCAAAATGCAGATTCTTTACGTCTCTACGAAATTTATAAAGGATTCCAGGCAGATAAAAATTCAAACCAGGATGATTGGATCAGCTTTAATAAGGACTTAAACGAATTGCTTACGCAATCATCCCAGGATTCGTTTAATACGTCAGCCGCTAAGTTGAAAAATTTGGATCAAGCAGTTAAGGCTGAACCTTTTGATTTAGGTAAAGCACAAAGATACTATAAAGCGCTGCTTGATGATGTTAATCGGGATATTTGTAACAACATTATTCCTCCCTTTCTTGACACCCTGAATAAACCCAGTAAAAAACCTGGTCGATCTTAAAAATAGCTATGGACAAAGCTGCATGCTAAGTTAAAGAACTTAGCATGCAGTAACTTCTTGAGATTAAGCGCATGATCGAAATTTCCTCCACGATTGTCATTCATGAATCTGAAATACACATTTCGTTTATCCGCTCACCGGGTCCCGGCGGACAAAATATTAATAAAGTTGCAACAGGTGTGCTTTTAAGGTTTAACGTCTTTCAATCGCCTCATTTAACAGAAGCAGCGCGGAGTCGATTGATCAACTTAGCAGGGAAAAAAATGACTTTGCAGGGTGAGCTTATTATTAAAGCCACGCGTCATCGAACCCAGGCGCGTAATAAGCAAGATGCCTTAGACCGCTTAAAAGATCTTCTCTCTCAGGCTGCAATTTCGCCCAAGAAAAGACGGGCAACTAAGCCTACCTATGCCAGTAAGGTTCGTCTCAAATCGGAAAAAAAGCTCCATGCCAAAGTGAAGTCACTGCGAGGCAAAGTGAGAGAAGGATAAGCTTACCCCTTGATACTCGCTACAAAACTTGGTCTAAAAATAGTAAGATAGCCCTATTAAAATATAACAATATCCCTCAACTTAAAGACGCAGAAAACCATGTCCACTTTACTTACCCTCGATCAAGTCAGCTTATCCTATGGTTTAGATCCATTGTTAGACCAAATAAAATTACAAATAAATGCCAAAGAGCGCATCTGTCTTATTGGCCGTAATGGTGCTGGTAAATCTTCTTTGCTCAAAATTGTTGAAGGTATGACGTTGCCGGACACGGGTACCATTTGGCGCAAGCCGAATCTCCGCATTGCCCGTTTAACGCAAGAGTTGCCCAATGCACCTGACCAAACGATTTATGAATATGTAGCGGAAGGTTTAAGTGAAACGGGAAAATTATTAGCGCAATACCACGCTTTGACTGGGTCCCTCTCTCCCTCTTCGACTGAAAAAGAATATGCAAAATTAGAACGCTTACAAGAAAAAATTGTGGCGGCAAATGGTTGGCAATTTGAGCAAAATATTAGTCAAATTTTGATGCGCCTTGCACTCAATCCCGATCAATCGATGTCTTCCCTCTCGGGTGGTTGGCAACGCCGCGCAGCCCTTGCGCAAGCCTTGGTATCCTCCCCAGAACTTTTATTATTGGATGAACCAACTAATCATCTCGACATTGCAGGTATTGAATGGTTAGAAAATGAATTGCTGAATGCCGGACCCGCCTTACTTTTTATTACCCATGACCGGTCCCTTCTGCAGCGCTTAGCGACGCGAATTTTAGAGCTGGATCGTGGACAACTTACTTCATGGCCAGGTGATTATGCTAACTTTCTGCGTCGAAAAGAAGAAATGTTACATGCTGAAAATCAAGAGAATGCACTATTTGACAAAAAGCTAGCACAAGAGGAAACCTGGATTCGGCAAGGCATCAAAGCACGGCGTACACGTAACGAAGGACGTGTTAGGGCGCTAGAAGCTTTGCGGATCGAACGATCTAAACGGCGTGAAGTCCAGAGCAAAGCAACATTTAGTCTTAACGAAGCTGCACGTGCTGGTAAATTAGTGGTAGACGCGCAAAACGTTAGCCATTGTTTTAATGGTCAACCTGTAATCGATCATTTTTCCATACGGATTATGCGCGGTGATCGGATTGGTTTGATAGGACCGAACGGTATTGGCAAGAGTACCTTGCTCAATATTTTGCTGGGAAACTTAGCACCTCAGGAAGGTTCAGTCACGTTAGGAACCAAATTACAAATTGCTTATTTTGATCAATTGCGTCAAGCCCTCGATTTAGAAAAAACCGTGGTTGATAATGTCGCCGAAGGACGGGACTCAATAGAAATTAATGGTCGATCCAAACACATCATCAGTTATCTCAGTGATTTTTTATTCACTCCAGCTCGCGCGCTCACGCCCGTTAAAGCCCTCTCTGGCGGAGAATGTAATCGTTTATTGTTAGCCCGCTTATTTAGCAAACCTTCAAACCTTCTCGTAATGGATGAGCCCACTAATGATCTTGATATTGAAACATTAGAATTATTAGAAGATTTACTGTCATCCTATCAAGGCACACTTTTGTTAGTGAGTCATGATCGAGCCTTTGTGGATAATGTGGTTACGGGTACGCTTTATTTCCAGGGTAAGGGGCGCATTCTTGAAAGCGTCGGCGGGTATAAAGATTTAGAAAAAAATATTACTGTGGACCCTTCAAAATCTGTATGGATCGATAATGAAAAATTAATCGATCAAAAAAATATAAAAGTTAAAATGAAGTTCGGTTATAAAGAACAAAAAGAATTGGAAGCGCTGCCCAATAAATTGGAAAGCTTGGAAAAAATGATAGAGCAACTCCAAATAAAAATTGCCGATCCGCATTTCTATAAACAACCCCAAAAGGTAGTCAATGAAACACTAGAAGCGTTAAAAACAACTGAAGCCGATTTACAAAATGCCTTTAGCCGGTGGGAAGAATTAGAACTGCAAAAGAACACGCTACAATAAACGGGCAGCGTGAAACAATCGGCTATTTCAAATAATTAACGCTTACTCTGGACTCTCATGCTAAGCCAAGCAACTTTATTTAAATCATCCCAACCAAATTTAAAGCAACGCTTAACAACTGCTCTTAGGAACGTCAATGAGACTTGTGTGTTTGGTACATCGAATAAAATGGAAGATGTGATACGAACGATGGGCCGAGTTTATTTTCATCAATTCCGCTACGATAAAATGGGCGAGTATGTAAAGAAAAATTTTGATCCGAAAAATAAAACAGATCACGCTGACCGTTATTATAATCCACTAATACATCCTAAGTTAATCGTAAAAACCAATAGAAAATGGTTTTATCGTTACCAAGATACATCAGTAAACATTCCATGGCCTTCTCTTATTGCGAGATTTCCTAACTTAAATCCAATAGGTGATCCCGTATTTCATCTATCAAAATCCCACAAGTGTATTTTAAGCTTTGCATTACTTGCGCAAACCAAGCGACAGGGAAATTGTTATGACAGAGCTTGCTTGTTGTCTAAATATTTATGGGAAAATAATAAGAATATACAAAGAATAGAAATCATTGGTTTTAATTTTGATCATTGTGTCGTCATGATCAACAGAACGGGTGATTTAAAAGATCCTAAGACGTGGGGTCATGCTCTCATCGTTGATAGTTGGTATACGCAAAAAGAAGCGATTTATACACCGTCTGAATTTAATCAAAGAATAAAAGAAGTTAACGAATATATTAATAAGGAACAGATAGAACAAGAAAAAATTGGCGTAAGCCATCGGGAAAGCCATTCTTCCAACGATATAACCTGGTATGTTGAAGACGAAATACGCCCACAACAAGATGTCTATCCAACTTACTCACACTCTCCTTTTTACCCTGTGGACTATTATTATGACGTACGTAATGCCTATACTTTAGATTTACTAAAATCTGAAAAAGACTTTCCCCTAGCGGTTGATCGTGCCACGCATGAACATCAATACAAAGCTTGTTTAGCTGAAATCGTCAAGACCATCTAATCGTTAGAGCATGCTAAGAATAACCGCTTACAAGTTTTAATTGCTGAGCTGCACCATGTAACCAGCTGGTTAAGCTCTGGGCTAATCCATTAAATAAGTTGCAGCAATCCAATATCCAACCGATCCTCTGCAGGCTGTTGATAGCCTATCATACCTAAACAAGGGGCTGCGAAACGCCGTTGTAAGGTCATGGTCATAGGAAGAACATTATCAAGATGCGGTTGTGAAACATTGGCAATCCAACCGGCAATGGGAATGTCCTTCATTTGCAAAGACTCATAAGTAAGAATAGCGTGACTAAGACAACCCAAACGAATACCCACGACTAAAATAACCGGCCATTGTGCTTGCTGAACGAGATCAGCCATGGTTTCTGTCGCATTCAGGGGGACTTGCCAGCCGCCTACCCCTTCAATGCAAAATATGTCCGCCGCATAGTTTAAAGCTTGCTCCATTTGACGAAGTATTACGTGACAAGAAAGTTCAGTCCCAGCTTTATGAGCAGCAAAGTGCGGTGCAATAGGGTCTTCAAAAGCAAAAGGATTGATTAAAGGATAGGGAAGTTGGACAGTGGAATTTTCTTGCAGTGAAAGTGCATCTTGATTTTGTAATGCCGCATCGATCAAATTGCAACCCGATGCAACAGGTTTCAAGCCCACTGTTTTATAACCCGCTCGATTAAACGCTTTCAATAAGCCTACAGTAACATAGGTTTTACCAATGTCCGTGTCTGTGCCTGTGATAAAAAAATGATGCGCCATTTAAGTGCTCCGTTGTGCGATAAAATAACCAAGTTGATAGGTGAGCTTAGGATTCTCAGTTGCAGTTTTTTCGAAAGGAAAAGTTCTGCTTAATGACTTATCTTTTTTATGAACGATATAATTTGCTCCAGTTGCTTTGATATGTTTAAGAGCAGCAACCCAAGTATCAAACTGTAACAATCGTTTATCAGTTGCATAGTCTATAACAATTAAATTCGCCGCTCGTAATTGATTTAAAATATGATTGACTGTTGGTAAACCATTACGACACTGAATCGGTAGCTCTTGGAAAGTTTCTTGCAAAGGGAGTGAAAAAGCCACGATGCCTTGTGATTTTAAGTGAAGATGAATGCGTTGCAAAATTGCTGGAAAGTCAATGCTCCACTGCAAAGCCATATTGGAAACAATTAAATCGAAAGCAAGCAAGGGAAAATGAAAACAATCATAATCTGCTAAAAAAAATTGAATAGGAACGTAACGTAATCTTGATTTCGCTTTTTCTAATAATTTTTCAGCAATATCAATAGCATAAAATTTATCATAAGTCATAAACGCTGCAAGGTGCTCAGTGAAATCTGCACTACCACATCCCAGATCGATAATATGCGGTGCGTTAATCACGTGTTGCTTTATTTTATTGACTAAGCAATGCCCGGCTGCTTTTTGAATCACGCTCGAGGCATCGTAGGTTTCTGCCGCGCGATTAAAATGATTTTTAAGAGCATGCTTTGAATGCATGATGATAACGTCTACTAATGAAATCCAATAATGCAGTAATATCACTTTCTTTCTGCATACAATTTAAAGAAATACGTATCCGCGCAGTGTTGTTAGGAACGGTCGGTGGCCTTATACACGCTACGAGAAAATGATGGTCGCGTAAATCGCTCACCAAACGAGATGTCGCTGCATTACCCCCTATGATGATAGATTTAATAGGAGTCAAATCATCAGAGGTTAACGGTAAATTACGGTTTTTTGCCTCACGGATAAAATGTTGAATGAGACTTTTTAATTGGTCGCGCCGCCAATTTTCTGTTTGCAAAATTTTAAGCGCTGCAAGTGTTGCAACAGGAATCGCTGGTGGCAATGCGCTCGAATAATGATAAGTGCGCGCAAACTGAATCAAACTTTCGATGGCTGCATGGCTCCCCGAGACCAGTGCACCCATGGTACCTAATGCTTTCGCTAAAGGCGTAATTAAAAAGTGAATATCTGATTGCTGCAAATTAAATTGATCGCATCCCCCCGCGCCAAGTTCTCCTAATATCCCAATACCATGGGCATCATCAAGCACTGTAATGGCCTGATATTTTTTTGTAGCAGGCAGGTATTCGGGAAGCGGACAAATTTCACCGCTCATGCTTGAAACACTCTCAGTCACGAAAAGAGCGCCCCAATTTTTTTCTAATAACTGACTTGCATGTTGCGCATGATGATGTTGAAAACGACAAAGTTTGGCACGAGATAATCGAATACCATCGAGGAGAGAAGCATGTAAAAATTTATCCGCAATGATTGAAGTATGTCGATCTGCTATGGCTGAAAATAAGCCACAATTTGCATGGTAACCACTATTAAATAAAACAGCACGATCACGTTTTAAAAAATCAGCGAATTGTTCTTCAAGTGCGCGTGTTGACTGATAATACCCCGAAACAACGGGCGATGATCCACTCCCTACACCATATTGATTGATCCCATCGATCATCGCTTTTTTTACTCGAGGATCGGTCGCAAGTCCCAGATAATCATTACTTGTAAAATTTATATAACTTCGCTGGTCCTCCCCAATGTGTTGAGCCCGACGAGATTCGCAAACCATACGTGCACGAGTTAAATGCTGAGCCCGATTGGCATTCAGCTTTTTAGTAAGCAAACCTAACATGAGCGTAAGGATGATAAGGATTGAAGGGAGGCACTTAAGCCTAATTTTTCAAAAAGGATTTGATCGTGATTAACAGTTGGATTGTTTGCAGTTAATAAAACATCGCCAATAAAAATAGAATTTGCACCCGCTAAAAAACACAACGCATGCATTTCTTCTGACATCGTTTCACGTCCTGCGGATAAGCGGACAATAGATAGCGGCATGAGAATACGAGCGACTGCTATGGTTCTTATAAATTCTACATTATCAATTATTTCAACGTTGGCGAGTGGTGTGCCTTCAATCGGTATCAATCGATTAATAGGCACGCTTTCAGGATGTTTTGGTAAATTAGCTAACTGTGTTAATAAGGCAATACGATCTTCTTTCGTTTCACCCATGCCAATAATGCCGCCGCAGCAGACATGAATACCCGCTTTCCGTACGTGTTCTAATGTATCTAAACGATCTTGATAAGTTCGAGTAGAAATAATTTTTTTATAATAATGATCAGAAGTATCTAAATTGTGATTATAAAAATCTAACCCACTTTCTTTCAAACGTTGGGCTTGATGATGAGTTAACATGCCAAGGGTCAAGCATGTTTCAAGACCGAGCGCTTTAACTTCCGCTACCATCTTAATCACGTCGTTAAGCTGCTTGTCTGAAGGGGAACGCCATGCAGCACCCATGCAAAATCGCTTAGCACCATTTTGCTTTGCACTCATTGCCGCTTTCTTTACTGCTTCAACCGTCAGTAATTTTTCTTTTTGTAAGCCGGTTTGATAATGGCCACTCTGTGGGCAATAAGCACAATCTTCCGGACACGTACCGGTTTTAATACTGAGTAAGCTGCACTGTTCAATCGAAAGCGGATCAAAATTTTCTCGATGAATAAGTTGCGCTTGAAAAAGAAGTTCAATAAAAGGTAATGCATAAATTGCCTGCACTTCACTGATCAGCCAACTCTTTTTTTGCATAAAGAAATTTCCGTAAAGACTGCTTCCGGAAAACAATATATGTTATGCTTTTTTTGCAGTCAACTTTTTTTATAATTTTAGTTTACTAAAGGTTTATGTTGTCATGAATCAACCTTCCACTCATTTATGGCATCCGTGTTCACAAATGAAAGATTATGAAATTTTTAAACCCTTATGTATCAAACAAGCACGGGGCAGTTACATCGAGCTTACCGATGGCAAAAAAATAATTGATGCAATTTCAAGTTGGTGGTGTAAATCGCTCGGCCATAACCATCCTCGACTGAAAGCGGCTTTATTAAACCAATTAGATTATTTCGAGCACGTCATTCTTGCCAACACCACCAATGAATTAATTGTTAATCTCTCAACACAGCTCGCCCAACTCATGTCGACATTAAAAAAAGTTTTTTACGCAAGTGATGGATCGTGTGCAGTTGAAATCGCATTAAAAATGAGCCTTCACGCTCGCTTTATTTTAGGTGATAGCAAGCGTACTCAATTCATTGCATTACGCAATAGTTATCATGGCGAAACGATAGGAGCATTAAGTGTTAGCGATTTAGGAATGTATCAAGCACCCTATTCCCCCTTATTATTTAAAACGCATTACATTACACCGGTCTACGTTTCAGGGATAAATGATCCTTTATGGCATGATTGCGGCGCTTATTGGGAAGACATTGAATTACAGCTTGCGCCTTTTTGTAAAATAGCAACTGCACTCATTGTTGAACCCATTGTACAGGCAGCTGGGAATATGAAAATCTATAGTCAGGATTTTCTCAAACGGTTACGTCTATGGACCGAACAACACCATGTTCATTTAATTGCAGATGAAATCATGACAGGGTTGGGTCGTACGGGAAAAATGCTAGCTTGTGAACATGCGAATATTGAGCCTGATTTTCTATGTCTAGGAAAAAATTTAACGTCAGGGTGGCTACCGCTAAGTGCAGTGCTGACCCGCGATGATATCTATTATTTATTTTATGATGATTATCAGACTGGAAAAGCGTTCTTACATTCGCACACTTTCAGCGGGAATGCATTAGCCGCGAGTGTTGCCTTGGCAGCCTTGCAAGTTTTAAAAGATGAATCCATTATCAATCACACCCATCACTTGCAACTCGCCATGAACACTGCAATGCACGAAGTTGCGAAAATCACCCAATGCATAACCGGCATGCGTGGAATTGGTGCAATGGTGGCAGCTGAGCTCAATACGCATGAAACACGGAGTCGGGTTGGATTTGAGATAACACGAAAAGCTTCTGAACTGGGCGCATTAATTCGACCGTTAGGCCGTACTCTCTATTGGACACCCCCGCTTAACACACCCATTGCAACGATAGAAACATTGAAACAAATTACCATTGAAGCCATTCAGCATGTCTATTTTTGAAGATCAGCTTGAATTGAGTTGTAGCGCAGTAAAGATTATGATGAATAAAAATGAATCATATTGGTTTAAAATAATACGCTTCAAGGTGAGTTACGATTTCGGGAAACCCAGGGCTTTGTTTTGTAAGTTATTGTTATTTTTAATCATTTTATATTTTATTTGGCTTAATTGATCTTTAGGTTATAATGGAGGTCCATGATTAATTTTTCCTTTCAGTTTTCAAGGAGTAGAAAATGGTCGCGAAGAAACGAAGCAGTGCAAAAACAAAAAAAAGATCAGGCGCTAAAAGCGGCCGCGGTCGATAACCTGTTTTTTTAACTTTCCACTTTTCTTAACTAACCAAAGGGAATTTCGCTATGACAAACTACGACAACAAGAACCAAAACAACCAACAAAATAACCAAAACAACCCACAAAATCCAAATAAACAAGGTCAAAATCGCCCACAAAATCCAGGACAACAAAATCCAGGACAAAAAAATCCAGGCGATCAAAATAGATAAGCAATCTGGGTTATTCCGAAGGATATTCCTTCGGAATAACCTTTGATTTTTCGATCAACTCTTAAATTGTTTCCCGCAACGCCCTTACCCTAGATCACTAAAGCAACGTTAAGTGAAAACATTTTAGTATTAGGTATACCGGAATTAACATTACTACCTTTCTTACCCGTACGGATAAATTCTAAACTTGTCACTAAATATGAAGTGAAGAGATAACTTGCACCTAATCCTGCTGTGGAAACCATTCCTTGTTCGGATGAAGAACTAAGTTTAGTTGAGCCTATTCTTGTATCTCCAACACCATACATTTCAGCAAAGCCAAGGATGCCGTACACATCAAAGGAACCAAGAGGTACGTAAGCTTTTACCACACCGGTGAGAGATTTTAAACGATAGTCAACATTCATATCGCTACTGGCTTTGACGGTATAATTGGTATGACCATATTGAGTATAAGCTGCTTCAAAACCGATGGTTGCTGAATAATTGTAACCAATAAAAAATCTTTGTCCTTGCGTCCAACTTGGCCCATATTGTGTTGTGCCATCAAAATCAGCTAAATAACTATAATCGAGTCCTACCCCTCCAAAAATTCCCGGTGAAGCGGCATGAGCTGGCCATGAAAGGGAAATGGCTGAAATGAAAGTCATCATTAATTTTATTTTTTTATTCATTTTTTAGCCCTTGGTGAGCACCATAATTTTATCATTCACAAGATAAATTCGAGTCGACTCAGGTGAGTGAGCCCAAGCTCGTCTGTCGACCTTATAACACTGCCCTTCCCGTTTGACCAGAAACAAATTAAAGTTTTCTAGTCGGCAAATGCGAAATGGTTTCAATTTGGACTACCTCCTTGTCTTGAGGTTTAATTCATTGTTATATTGATATATTCATAGTACGACTCACCTACATCGCGTATTTGCATGGAACGCAATGAACAAACCCCAACCCACCAATGAAGTATTAAATTTTCTCAAAGAGAATGAATTGTTTTTGGGCCTCACTCAGCAGCAATTAGAAACGCTATCTTCTGAGTTAACTGAAATCCATGTCAATAAAGGCGATATTATTATTCATGAAAATGAATTAAATGATGATCTTTATATTATTAAAGAAGGTGAAGTTGAAATAACAAAATTTAATAATGAAACGAATCTTTTTCATCGTCTGAATATAGAAACTAAAGGCGCAGTCCTTGGCGAGATGACCTTGATTGACAATTTCCCCCGTTCAGCAACTGTGCGTGCAACCCAACCGACTACTTTACTTGTATTATCTATACAAAAATTACGCACGCTTGAAACGAAAAAAAACTGCTTTGTAAAATGGTTAAACTATTTTAAAAAAAATGATATGCAACCTATTTATGCAATCATGGTGCAAAATATTTCAAAAAATCTTGCTAAACGTTTAAGGTCAACCAATGCGACGGCGGTAGTCGCTTTAAAAAATGAATTATTAAAAGCGAAAGCGCATAACGCTATGAGCGATTTAATCATTAACACGCTCATTTTACTTTCTGTCTATATTTTTTCACTTCAACTCTTTTTGTTTTTGCGCAGTGAAATTGTGTCAACGACTTTCATCACCATTCCCTTGATGATTTTTTTAGTGACGCCTTTAATATATATGGTTAGAAACAGTGGTTATCCTTTAAGCGTGTATGGGTTAACTTTTAATAATTGGCGTCGCTCTGTCTATGAAGCGATTATCTTCACCACGCCCGTGTTACTTTTAATTTTATTGTGCAAAGCTTTATTAATAAGGTACACACCAAGTTTTGCGGGTCAAAATCTCATCAGTTTTTCATTTGATCTCACCCCCGTGGCCGCAAATGCACATGTTTCTTATTGGGTCGGTGGATTATTAGTTTTTCTCTACCTCATCTTCGTGCCTGTGCAAGAATTTCTAACGCGCGGTGTATTGCAAAGCTCCTTCCAAATTTTACTGACCGGACGTCATCGAACGATTTGGGCGATTGTACTTTCCAACTTATTATTTAGCGCCATGCATTCACATGTATCTTTTGCTTTCGAATTTGTTGTCATGATTCCAGGTCTTTTTTGGGGTTGGATGTATGCAAGACATGGCACGTTGATCGGTGTTACCCTATCCCATCTGATCATTGGCGCCTGGGTACTTTTTGTTGTCGGATTACTATAGGTTCTCCATCGCTTCTCCTGACTAAATTTTTTACTTCTCGTTATCCCTTCTTTTGTTCCTCAGGATGAATCAGGACGCTATATGCTTCTTCTTTTACTTGCAAAGACTGTAAGGTGTTAAACTCCTTGAACCCATTTATAAACCCGTTCAAGTAAGCGGCGGCCGGGCAATGCCTTGCAAAGTAAGCGATGCAAGCTTAAGCGCTTGTAATCAGCCATTGTTGATAACTGAGACTACGACACCCAGCATTATTAAAAATTGTTATGAAGGATTCATGATCATGGTTTCACCCCAAGAAGTATTATCCCAGACGTTCGGGTACAGCGAATTTCGGGGGGACCAGAAGAGTGTTGTTCAGCATATGATCGACGGGAAAGATGCCTTGGTTTTAATGCCAACCGGCGGGGGCAAGTCCTTGTGTTTTCAAATTCCAGCCATTGTAAGACGGGGCGTAGGCGTTGTCATTTCACCTTTAATTGCATTGATGCAAGATCAAGTCGAAGCCCTATTGCAATTAGGCGTAAAAGCACGTTTTCTTAATTCGAGTTTAAATGCCAAAGAAGCATGGGAAGTTGAGCAAGCTTTGTGGCAAGGACAGTTAGATTTAATTTATGTTTCTCCTGAAAGATTATTAACCCCCCAATTTTTGGAAGCATTAGAAAAAATCCCCTTGGCTTTATTTGCAATCGATGAAGCGCATTGCGTGTCGCAATGGGGGCATGATTTTCGACCTGAGTATGTCCAGCTGAGTGTTTTATGTGAACGCTTTCCTACCATTCCTCGCATTGCTTTAACCGCTACTGCCGATGAGCCAACGCGCAAAGAAATCGTGGAGCGCTTAGGCTTAACTCATGCCCGCCAGTTTATAGCGAGTTTTGATCGTTCCAATCTTCGTTACACTGTTATCCCCAAACAAAAAGCACGCGAACAATTATTGCAATTTATTGAAAAAGAACATCCTGAAGACGCAGGCATCATTTATTGCTTATCCCGCCGAAAAGTAGAGGAAATAGCAACTTGGGTTAGCAGCAAAAGTCGTATCGCTTTACCTTATCACGCTGGATTGTCGCAAATGCTTCGTCAAAAAAATCAACAACGGTTTATTCGAGAAGAAGGAATTATCATGGTCGCTACGGTTGCTTTTGGCATGGGCATTGATAAACCCAACGTTCGTTTTGTTGCCCATCTTGACTTGCCTAAAAGTATGGAAGGCTACTATCAGGAAACAGGGCGTGCGGGTCGTGATGGATTACCAGCTAATGCGTGGCTTTCGTATGGATTAGGTGATGTAGTGATGTTGCGAAAAATGTTAGACACATCCCTTGCTGATGTTCAACACAAAAGATTAGAACGGCATAAACTCGAAGCACTTGTCGGGTATTGCGAAACCACCTGTTGTCGTCGACAAGTCTTACTCAATTATTTCAATGAACAGTACCAAGCGCCCTGTAACAATTGTGATAATTGTCTCCTACCCGTCGAAACTTATGATGGTAAGCTTGTCGCCCAAATGGCACTCTCTTGCGCGTATCGCACCAAACAAATATTTGGCGTTAAACACTTAATTGATGTGTTAATGGGGAAAATGACACCTCAAATTGAACGCTTTCAACATCATGAATTATCTACTTTCGGTATTGGTAAAGATTACAGTGCTCTTCAATGGCAAAGTATTTATCGTCAATTGGTTGCAGCCAATTTTCTAAGCGTTGACATGGGTAAATTTGGTAGTTTGCGACTAACGGAACTTAGTCGTGCTGTATTACGAGGAGAACAAACGATTGCGCTACGTAAAGAACGTGAAAAAATTGAAAAACCCATTAAAATTAAATCTTCACGCCGAGATATTAAACTTCGCATCATTCCCCAGGATGACATGTGGCATCGGTTAAAAGCCATACGACTTGAATTAGCTAACGAACAAGGCGTCCCACCTTATATTATTTTTCATGATTCAACTTTGGCGGAAATACATACTAAACAACCTCAAACTTTAAATGATTTTGCACAAATCTCAGGGGTTGGGCAAAGTAAGTTAGAGCGTTATGGTGAAGTTTTTATTACACTCTTTAGAAATGAAAAAACGGCAATATAAGCCTTGAAGTTTTTGCTTCAAGGCTTCACCCTTAGTAGGTCGTAACAGGTGGTGGCGCAACGCGTGGCGGTGGAGGTGCGGATTCAGCAGGTACAACTGTTTGAATTACAGTATTTGGCGTGGTCGTTGTCGTCACAGGGGTCACAAGCACCGATTCAGTTGGTGCGGGTGCGACAGGTGTGACTAACACTTGGGTTGGGACCCCAACGGGAGTAGCAGTACTCCGCATATAATAAGCAAAGAAAACAATTAAAAAGATTGCGACAATAATCACAGCTAGCACAGCAATGACTCTTGCATACCCTTCTCGTTCAACTTCGATGGGCGAAACATTATAGGGACTGTTTGGATTATTAGGATTATTCGGGTTTAAAGGACTATTAGGATTGTTGGGATTGATGGGACTGTTGGGATTATTTGGATTGTTAGGACTATTCGGATTAAAGGGGCTATTAGGATTATTTGGATCATTGGGATCAGAGTCTCTGGGATCATTAATATCGGTCATGGTCGTCTCCATTACAAATTGATTAATTAATATAACATATAAAATTCAACGCTTTGTAAGCCTTAAAGGATAAACGCCTAGGTATAATTTTTATTGGAATTAATCAAAAAATTTCATATTTGATATTGATAATCATAAGCATCGCCTCGCGAGCCCGAAAGCTAAACATTCTGAAGCTGATACTGCTGTTTATCCAACTTTAATTTTCTGCATTAGGATTTAACGATGATTTTTGACAAGTTGATCGGAAATTATATATTACCCGCCCAGCATTCTATTCCTAAAAACATTCCGTTAAATATTGAAGAGGAAGGCAATTCAAGCTTTTCCAATTTTATGGTCTCGAGTGTTAATGGTGCGGAGCTAGATACACTAATCATACGACCCAATCATCTCAAGAAAAACTCGCCTTATGTTGTTTATTTGTGTGGTATGCGGGGCAGCTATACTCACAAAATAAAACAATACCAGCAACGTGCTGAACAATATGGCCATACAGCCATTTGTTTTAATTATACTAACGTAGGTAATAGCACCGGTGAAGTTTATAACGAAAAACAATTAATCAATGATGGTAAGGCTCAAGTTCAGCGTCTTTTAGATTTAAATATTCCTGCGAATAAAATTACTTTATATGGATTATCCTTAGGAGGGGCGATAGCGACCCTTATCGTTTCTCAATTTCAAAAGCGAGGTTTGCGCATTCGCTTGATCAATGATCGTTCTTTTTCAAAATTATCAGAGGCTTTACCCCAACAATTGCAAAAAGTTAAGCCCATACTGTCGCCCCTTTTAAAATATTTTGGCTGGGAGTTAAATGCGGCTCAAGCCATGCAATTTATTAATAAAGAAGATATTTTTATAATTACTTCCAAAGAAGATCAATTAATTCCTTATCGCAATGCTGCTTTATACCAAACTATGAAGCCTGAAATGAAAAAACTTTATGAAAATGTTTGTTATAAAAAACTTACCCATTCATATAAAATTTCTAACGGCATTGAACTTAATGAACCCAGGGGTAATGGATGCGATCCTGAATCTAAATATGGTGTTCATGGAGCACTACTTGAGAAATTAATTGATAAAGATAAAAATAGAGTTATTGAATCAGTATTTAAATTTGTTCGCAGTTAAATGCTTGTCTTTAACTCTTTTTTCTGCGAAAGCTACAATTAAAAACCAAACAAATTAATGGGTCATATCAATTCTATTTTTTAACCACTCATTACAACTGTTACGATTTACCATGACAATTTAAACCGTAAAAACGAGATCTAATTAAATTATAATATTGCATTAAACGCTGCAGTTTTTTATTGTATTATTCTAATTCAGTCTATTTTTACCGTGCACTTGATGCAAATACTATCCTGACAAAAGCCATCACTCAACCGTATTTTGTATTTTTAAATAGCGTGTTGATTGTAATTAAAAAATTTCGTTAACCTCGCCAATACTTTATAGACAATCCTATTTAAACTACAATCTATCTTCCTTATACGGCGTATTTATAAATATTTTTATGTGAAACTTTAGCACAAGAGTGTGTAAGGCCAACTTCACTTGCCCATCTTTTTAACAGCTTGCGTAATCACTTGAATAGCTTTAATTTCACGATTTTCCCCATGATATAGAACACAAATTTCATCACGATAAAATGGTGTTTTAGGAACCATGGTTAATTTTCTTGTTGCTGCAAGGCTTGCGGGTAAAACACCAATGCCACAACCGGTTGCGGTTAAATCGGCAATGACTTCTAAACTACTTGTCGTCAGAATGCGCGATGAACTTAAGCCGTGTTTTTTTAATTTCTTAAGTAACGCTTGCGTTTGATTTAATTCGGGATCACAAATTAACAGCGCGCGTCCAGATGCAAGGTTATGGTTTTGACGTTTCGATGAAGCTTGCCAGAAGGTAAATTTATCTTCATATAATGTTTTGATAACTAAGTCAGGATGTCTTACGGGGTTCACGGTAATCCCAATATCAATATTGAGTCTAATCACTTCATCCGTAATTTTTCGTGATAGATCATGCTTTAATCGAATTTCAAGATTAGGATGAGCTAAGAGTAAGTCGGGTAAAAAATGTGAAAGAGAGTAAATGCCTACTGAAGGATGGCATCCTATAGTAAATACACCGCGTACTTCATTCGTTACATCTAGCGTTTTAGATTTGATTAAATCCCAATGCTGCATAAGTTGACGGGTATTAACGAGCAATTGCTTTCCTGCCTTGGTTAGCGTAACACCTCGCTTATGTCGAATTAAAATTTTAGTTTCAACTGCCCGCTCTAAACGCCGCATGGCGAGCGTTAAAGAAGGTTGACTCACTCCCAAATTTTCCGCAGCATGGGAAAGATTTTGTAAACTAGCAACTTCAATAAAATAAGTTAAATCAGTGGGGGAAGGGATCATGAAAGCCTCATTGTTGACGAGCAATTTTTTTTTAGCGTAAAGCATGCTAAATCACATCATGCCGCAAATCAAATGAGGGTAAGGACTTGCTTCGCCTGAGCCTTCACAAAGCTCGTACTAATATTGCAGCTTAACGACTCCCTACAAAGCGCTTCGCACCTTGCGTAAAACAAAAGCATCCCCATGTCTATTCGACTGGGGATACTTTTTATTTGCTAAGTACGCCGGTTTGCAGAATAGTTCTGCTGTGGTGCTGGATAAAGCTGCGGAGCTTGGGGTCGATTTTGATTAAAAAAGCTGTTTGCATTGGTTTGCAAATTGGCTGGTTGATTCCAACCCCCCATATTATTTGGCGCGGGTTGAGCTTGCCCCCAATTATTATTATTGGCAGGTGCACTTGCTTGATTCCAATTAGTGGCAGGTGGTGCCGAGGGTGCAGGTTGATTTTGCGGATAATTCCAAGTGTTCCCCTGTACTTGGGGATTATAAACTGGATTTTGCGCCTGGGAATTATAGGCTGGATTTTGTGACTGAGGATTATAAGCTGGCGTCTGCACCTGAGGATTATATGCTGGCGTCTGCGCCTGAGGGGTAAAAGGAGGTTGATTACTAAACTGACTATTACCTTGCCCAACATATTGAGATTGAATAGGTGCACTACCAGGCGGTGTACTTAGAATTTGATACGCCATATAAGGTTCAGTCGATAAACGATTAAAATAATTATTATAACGATGTGCATTCGGATTCAATCGAAAATATTCTTGATATTCTATTGCTGAAGTCACGCGACCCATCAAATTATCCAAGGTAAACTTTGAAAAGGGTTTGGGTTCATCGAGCTTATCTAAGTCGTGGGGATTAATCGCAGCAACTAACTGGCACATTAACCAAAGACCACGGCTAAAGGGGAATTTGGGTCCATGCGATTTCAATACTTCAGCAGATTCAGTGACAAAATCATCAATTTCTGCAACCAACTGTTTGCTTTCATCTTGATCAATATCTTTAATCCATTGCACTTCAGCGTTATCCCCTGTGCAGGTAATAAAATTAATGGGGTTTCGTGAAGCATTACGATTCATGACTAAACTTTTGACATCTTCTTTTGTATAAAAGGTTGGCTCACCATCGGTTAAAACATAATGCACCGTGGGTTTGTTAAACTTCGTAAATGATTCATTAAGTTTTTCATAAAGTGGCGTGGGTCCTGAAGGTATCGATCTAAATTTTTCAGAAATCATGGCATGCGCATATTTCGCAAATTCTTCTGGCGTTTTATTGGTATGATCTAATACGAAGTCTTTTATAGCGCCGTTACTCGAATCAGGATTGAGAAAGGTAAAATTAATGGGTCCGGTTGGCACGAAAGCTAACATATCGATCATAATATGAATTCTTTCTTCAGCTTCTTCCCAACGGGTCAACATCGCATTTGGAGTTAGAAAACGTGGATCATTGGATCTACACTTATCTTTAATATATTGACTGGCGGTATTGAATTTAACATCCGAAGGATTCATCATCGTGCCACTATTATCAATAATAAAGTTAAGGTTATATTCTGTTAGCATTAACAATTTATTGGTCATACCAATCGGAACTTCATAGCGATTAAAAATCGCTGATAAACCATCTAATATGGTACCGCCATCGGTCGCTCGCAATTGGTTGACATAACTTGGATCTTGCATAATCTCCATTGAATTCTTCGTCGCCTCCGACATTTGAATGCCTGAAGCTAGAATATCTTGCGTGGAGGATACGATTGCTAATGCTTGGGAAGGAACTGCTACGGTTGAAGGAACATTATTTTGCGCCCCACCAAAATGAGGGTTAAGCTTCATTAATCCATTTTCAAAAATATACTTTCTTGTATCTTGACTCAGACCTTGTCTTGCATCCATAAAAAATTTCCTTTTTAGTATTATTTTAAAAAGCCATCAGTAATCTGCCCGAACGATTGATGAAGCGCAAGTGGTAAAAAAAGATAAGTATTTTTCGCGCCTGAAGTTATTTTCTTTATAGGAGCGCGTACTTAATTTCCAAATTTCGTTCCACCCGCAAGTTCAATCAGTAATTCAGTTTTATTGTTAACCGCTAACTTAATTTTCATATTATTAATGTATGTTTCAATAGTACGCGGGGACAGATTGAGGGCTTTAGCAATGGACTTAGTGGATTTACCTTTTAACAAATGAAAAGCACATTGAGATTGCTGGCGAGATAAGCGAATCTTATTTTTTATAAATAACCCATTAAGTTCAGGTTCAGGTAGAACAATTGCATTTTTTTGATTAAGTGAATTTGAATGGAAGGGAAGAATAAGATGATGACGCTCTGCTTCACGAATAATGCTCGCTGCTTTTTCTTTAAAATACGGAATAAAATTTTTAAAGACATCGTAATGTGTCATAAAAATATTAATGACATGGCAATTTTTAAGGGTAGTTGAGAAATTAAAAAATTCCGTAAAATTTTCCGCGGGACGTATCACAAATATCCCATCCATAAGTCCCAAATTACGCTCATGCTGAAACAATTGTTGCTTGGGCAGGGTTGACCACAGCAAGGTTTGCTCTTGATAACCACTCGGATTATTTTCGCAGTTGCCAATCAGATACAATTCATCTAAAAAATAATGATGAAGCAGCGATACATGCGTTGTAAGATAAATTCTTTTACCCGATGTATAAGATTTGGTGAATGAAAAATGATTAATATTTAACTTGGCCAAGGGCGCGCAAATCTCACGCACCAGCGGGGATGCGGTATAAAAGAAATGATTGTCTTGCAGTTGCATTTTTTTTATCTTAATTAATAAAAATTAAGCAAAGTTTGTTCTTATATGAGTTATTTAAAAACTACCATACAGTGATTTCACGGTATTTTTTTGTAAGTATTTTATTTAGTGTAGAAGCTAATCTATTTAGGGTATCGCATTAAATGCTGACTTACACCAGACATTTGTTCTTTTTCTTACTATGCTCACTATGGCTAACCCCCGCTGCTTGGGCCATTGCAACTTCGCATCATCCTACTCAAGAAGAGACCAGACCAACTCTCAATTATATTGCAGCCAGTTGGAAAGAATTAACTCGCTCGATGCACGAATGCAAAAGTTTAGTCGATCCTAAAACCCATCAAAACTTTTTACTTTATTTTCCAAAAGATTTTCCCATTCCTGCAGCCGTTCAAAAGCTCAAAACGCATTGCTCACTTATTATCAAACGATTACCCCAAAAGATTAATCGTTTGGGTCAAGTCGATGTAAAGAATATTTACCCCGATGGCTTGCTGTATTTACCTAATCCTTATGTCATCCCCGGTGGGATGTTTAATGAAATGTATGGATGGGATAGTTATTTTATTATTCGCGGATTAATTAAGGCAAAGAAATTAGAATTAGCCCGGGGCATGGTCGAAAATTTCTTTTTTGAAATTGATCATTACGGAGCAATATTAAATGCCAATCGAACTTACTATCTATCTCGCTCCCAACCACCGTTTTTAACTTCCATGATACGCGCGGTTTATCAGTCTGCACTGCCTGATTTACCTTGGCTTGCCAAAGCTTATCACTATGCACGTAAAGATTATCAATTATGGACTGTCAAACCGCACCGATTCAATCACGCAACGCTTGCGCGATACTATGACTTCAGCCATGGTCCTGTGCCAGAACTCGATGATTCCGCTCAGGATTACTACGCTAAAATTTTACAATATTTTAAGACGCATCCCAAAATAGGCAAGACTTATCTTTCTCCTTCCAAAAATCCACCTTTTACAGTCAGTCTTAATCATAACTTCTATAAAAGTGATCGGGCTATGCGCGAGTCTGGTTTTGATACATCCAATCGATTTGGGATTTTTAGCGCAGCAACGACCGATTTTGCACCGGTAGAATTAAACAGTTTGTTATATAAAGCAGAAAAAGATTTGGCCTGGATTGCTTTAACCTTAAAGAAAACTAACGAGGCAAAATATTGGGAGAAAAAAGCAGCCCTACGGCTGCGTCATATCAATCAGTATTTTTGGAACGAAGCCCAGGGATTTTATTTCGATTACAATTTTAAACAAAAGCGTCAATCCACTTACATTTATGCTACTTCATTTTATCCCTTATGGACGGGTGCTGCATCGCGCCATCAAGCGAAAAAAGTTGCCGCGAATTTACACCATTTCGAAAGGCAAGGCGGTATCGTCTCTAGTCCCTACAACACGGGTGCCCAATGGGATTCCCCTTATGGTTGGGCCCCTCTTCAATTGATTACGATAGAAGGTTTAAACCGATATGGTTTTAAAGATCTTGCCCATCGTCTTTCGCGTAAATATATTCATATGATTGTTAAAAATTTTAATCATGATAAAACGATTCATGAAAAATATGATGTAGAATCACAAACAGCTAAAACCCATGTCCAAGTCGGCTATAAAGTAAACGTTATTGGTTTTGGATGGACAAATGGCGTATTTTTGGTTTTATTGAACGATTATTTGCAATAATAAATCATGGAATGAAATTACAGTTTAAACTCTATTTTCTTAATCTCAGCAAGCATCGTTTGCAGGGGCGAAGGACTAAAAAAAGAAAACTTATGTTTACTCTTGACAAGTTGCTGATTTCTAAACTCCCAATTGTCAATCGTCCGAAACAATTCATAAACGGTTTGATTACGCTTATCTTCAAGCTGCTTGTATAACCCTTTCAACTTTTCAAACTCTTCTAAAGCATGGGGGTTACTTTCATATATTTTGGAAAAACTTTCGAGTTGCTGATAAATGACGGAGAGGATATTAAATAGCTTAGCAGAGAGTTTTTCTTTACAGGGCGAAATGGGAAAAATAAATAAAGGATTATCCATTTTGCCGAGATTAAATTTTGTTTTAAAGGGCAGTTGTGTTAAAAAGCACGAAGAAACGCCTTGTCCTTCACTCTTCCCGCCGATACCCACATCAAGCAATACTTTTGCCGTATTGCGACAGGTATTACTCACACTTAAATAGCTAGCACTTTGATTAAGCGGATTCTCATTTTGAGGATGAGTTTGATTTAATTTTGAATAAACGTAACGCACCGTTTGCGGATCGTTATGATCTAAGTCTTTGTGAAATGCGCCAAGGTTGCTTGATCTTGTCGTTAAAAATAATTGTTCAAGGTAATTTTGATAAAGTTGTTCAGTAATCGTAAATGCTTTATAAGTGACTGCATAATCCTTTGCGACATACACGCCTTCATCTTCTTTTAAACGCCCCGGTATAACACTAAAAAATGCTTCTAGGAGTGAAAAAGGGATTTTTCTGACCTGACGGTTAAGATATTTTCCTGTAGAGCTTAAAATGTGGTTTTGATCTGTTCGCTTATCTCTTATACCAACGACTGTATAAGTATGAATCGCTTTTTTATCATAGCAAATCGCTAAAAACAATTCGTTATCGACTGAGACAATAATTTCGTCTTGCGCATCCTCTTGCTGATTTTTGCGAGGTAAATCTATCGTTCGATTATTAGCCATAATTAAGCCGCATGTCTTTAAATTTAGGGAAGTATTATACGATGCTCTTCTTTAAACACCAGTTACACAGAACCATTTAGGAAAATCGAAGTAATTAAATATTTTTTAATAAAAATACTTGCACCTCACGTAACGTTATGCAGTATAGTCTGGCGGATTGATTAATGAGCAGGAAGCTATGAGTAAATCTTACACTGTTAATGCGTTATGCAAATTAACTTTAGTTAGCGTGAGAACGTTGCATTACTATGATGAAATAAATCTGTTAAAACCGAGCAATCATACCAAGACGGGTCATCGCCTGTATCACGATGATGATTTACTGCGGTTACAACAAATCGTAACCCTCAAATTCTTAGGCTTTTCATTATCCCAAATTCGAGTTTTCCTCGAGGAAAATAAGTGTAACGTTTTGGAATCTTTAAAAATGCAGTCACAAGCATTAGCAAAAGAGTCTTTACGCATTGAAAAGGTATCGCATTTCATAAACTATCTAATCCAACAACACGAGGTAGATAAGCCATCGGATTGGCAAACGGTAACGCATATTATTCAAATTTTAAAATCAAAAAATTTAGATAATCAGCAAAATACGATTAGTGGAAATGCACAAATTATCGATATCGCGTCTTTAGCCATAACGCAATCGTTTAAAACAACGCCGTCACTGAATCCACTCCCCGTGCCGATTAACATTGCCATACGTGCCAATCAAGAACAGGCTTACATAACCAATGCTTTTGCATGTGATATTACCCTTATCGATCTTATCCGGGGGGACAATTTTAAACAAATTTACAGCAGCACAAATGCCGGATGGCATAGCGTTGTCGCCACTCATGGTTCAAAATCCAGAAGTTACACTTTAAATTAAATGGAGCTTAAAATGAAAAACATGGTTAAACATTTTTACCTTTTTCTTTTTTTAATACTAACCCACTCTACCGCTCAAGCACTTACGCCTTGCCATGACGCATCACGTCAATGCATGATTGCAGTGGGAAAAACTTATCTCAATGCGTTAGTCACTCATGATGCAGCTTTTGTACCTTTAGCAGAAGATGTTAAACGCTGGCAAAATGGCGTTAAAACTGCAGCCAATGCTCGCGATCTACGTATGAGTATCGATACAGATTTTGCAATTAAAACGATAAAACAAATCAGAGATGTACGCTGGATTATTGATGGCAACCAAGCCATTGCTTTTTATTTATTAGATACTTCTATTCCCTATGCGAAAATCCATGCGAGCACTACACGGATTGCTGAGCGCTTTCTCATTACAGATGGTTTAATTAAAGAAATAGAAGTTATTTTCTGTAACAGCCCTAGCTTTCGTCCAGAAGGACGTGAAGTAAAACCGCATACCCCATTATCTTTTATCTGCACGCGCACAATCTAGATTTACAAACCTATAGCGCTTCATAATGAAGCGCTATAGGTTATACAGTTGAACTGCTAAACAAAACATGCTGGTCATTATTTTTGGATTATTTTTTGTCTAATCCTATACTTCTTTTACCGCATTCATTTTGGTTTATCGTTGAATGAGCACAGGATTTTTCGTATTCCCCTCATATAATGGTAAAGTTAGATAAGAATATTTGGTAACTTTTAATGATGATGATATTTACCTATCATCAAGACCCGTTGAAACAAAAGTTTTATTGAAATAATTAATCTTGTTATTAACCTAATTGTATTTTGCAGTAATTAGAGAGGGTCAAGTTTACTTGGGCTGCTCCCTTTGAACTAACTTGTTTTCCCTGCGACTTGCTTTAAATACTTAAGAACCTTAAACCCGGCTCTTTAATAATTCCTTAATTTTGAAGGCCGACTTTTAAAAAAATTCATATTAAATTCAACTCATTAGAAATCACGATTTTTTAAATCTTCGTAAAATCTCGCCTATACTTTAAGTACTAACAATAAGGTAGGGCTATTATGTCAAATCCACGCAATCCGAATAATAATAATCAGAATAATAATGACGATGTTTTTGTCGCCCAATTTCCTCCTGGCGCTGTCGATATTTTAGACGTCAATGAGAATGGCCAAGTTTATCATCCTGATGTACTTGAAATGATTAAAAACGAATATCTCTATCCGAAAAAACGCAAAGCTTTTGTAGAAGACAAAGTTAGTAAACATGTCATTAAAAAGGATTTAGCAAAGAAACTTAACCCAGAAATGCCCGTTAATTTCAGCCCTCTATTTGTGAAAGATAATGATAAGAAGGAAAGAGGCTTTGCAGTTTACGAAGGTAAGATTGGCGAAGGTGTTTTTGGTGGCGTTAAACTTGCAATCGATCTTGAAACTAATGAATGGGTAGCTATTAAAATTATTGAAAGCGGCCAGCTTGCATCAAATATGGTTGAAACTAAAGAGATTGCAGACGATGATGATGCTGAAAATATGGGGACGTTTGAAGCTAAAGAAGATGCGGTAAATACTGTTGTCGGTGAATCTAACATCACCTACGATGATGAATTTACCATTTTAACAGAATTAGCAGCCGGTAAAGCAAGGTTGGACCGTAAACACGTAGCAAGAAATGTTAATCAAAATTGTTTAATCATGGAGCTCGCGCAGGGTGATCCTTTATCGAGCTTAGTTAAAACTGAATCGAGAACAACAGCTACGCTAGCTGACGAAGAAATTTTAGAAATTTCGGTAGCGTTGCTTAAATCCATGCATGGTTTAATTAATAATCAGGGCATTATTCATCGCGATATCAAACCCGATAACATTATGTACGATAGAGCGGCAAAAAATTTATATCTTGTCGATTTTGGCCAAGCGGTTAAATTATCACCTGACACTAGAATTGTGTTTGACAAGGTCAATGGATCGCCGGGATGGATGGCACCAGAAATTAATACGTTTGCGAAATTAACTTTAATTGAAGAACTTTTAGAAAATTCCATTACGTTACTTGATGAAATCAATGAATTACAGCTTTTGACAAACCAACTGGCTAAAAATGAAGTCGAAGCGGGACAGGAAAGAATAGGTATTTTAAAAAAATATTTGGATGAATTGAAAGATGAAAAAAATGATATGGAAATAATGTTAAAAAAAACAACCCAAGCTTTAAAAAGTCAACGTATTCGAAAACAAAAAATTAATTTAACTTCCTATTTAGCTGAACTCAAAACTAACCCAGAAATGAATCAAACAAAGATAATGGAACTAGAACATGATTTAAATATCCGACCAACTTCAGTCAAAGAGGCTCAGGATTTACAAAAAAGACTTAGTACTTATTTAACCGAATATTCAGCAGCACTAACCAATAAGTTTGATGCACTTGTCCAAGAAATCGAGTCCCTCCAACAAAATATTGCTGAAGAAAATGTGGATGAAGTGAGTTATCAACAATACCAAAAAAAGTATTTAGCTATTCTTGAAAAAGATCTTGTCCGAGCCCATCGCAAATTAAATAACAAAGTCGGCAAATTACAAAATCAGAATACAAATAAAAATTCCGATAGCATTCCTATCATGGCGGCTACATTATTAAAAAAAACATCCCCTCCTGTTGAAACGCCTCGCTGGGAATCTGTCAATGCTCGCATTATTGAGCTTTCGTCATTCATCAACTTAGTCGACTCAGCGCCTGAAGCAGCCTATCAAACCATTCCAAGACTTATTGCAGGTTTGAAACAAGAACATGCTTCTATACCAGGACTTAGACTGCTAGAACGGATCAAAGAGGGAACAAAAACACATCAAAGATACAGTTCCATGCAAAAAAAAGTTCCGAAAAGAGATTCCAAGAAATTGGATTTCATAGAATACAGTGAAGCAACCGAGATTTACTCGGTGGGATTAGTTCTTTTAACGTTAATTCAACATATGGATAAAAACAGTGAAATTAGAAAAGAAATTTTAAAAAACTTTTTTTTGTTAGACTGGAGCGCTCCCTTCACTCAAGCAATCCCAATTCCAAACCAGGAGATATCAACGGACCCAAATTCTGAAAACTTTAATACACCGATGACACCAAGGCTTTCAAAAAGAAATTCTTTTGCAAATTCTGATAACAATAATGAAAGTAGACGATTAGTGAATTGGGAAGATGTGCAAGCTCGTCCAACTTTCGAGCAAGCTCTCAATTTTTATGAAAGATTGTTAAAGCAACATGAGATAACCAAAAAACCAAAAGACATTTTAATGATTGATTGCGTCCTGTTTCTGAATGATAGGCAAGAAATCGATCAAGCCAAAGTAACTGCTTTCATAAACCAATTTAATCATGAAAAACATAAAGAAATCATCCTAGTGAGTATGAATACAGTCCCTTTCCAAACTTATGCGAAGATAAGATCAGCATTACATCAAGAAAATATTTATGTAAACCATAACATCATTCTAACGAAGCACGTGGTATCTCCCCATACTGTCTTGGCCAAAGCAGAACCAATCATCAATAAGACTGTGCAAAAAAATATTAATCTTCATAGCAACCAGCTTACTAAATTTTTACACGAGTGGGATACTTTGCAATTAAAAATTCAAAATTATGACGATGAAATTAACCGCAAAAAAACTGAAGCGTTAAATCTTCCGAATGTTAGAAAAGAAATTGTAACTCAAATGCAAGATGAAGTGACAGGATTAGAGAAACAGCTTAAAGAAGCAAACAATGATGATGATGTAAAACAACTAACCCTTATGCTTAAGAGAAAAAATGTTCAATTAGACAGAGCTGTTGCGAGCGAAAAAGATTCTCCCAAGATGGTTAGTTGGTACAACAAGCTAGCCGAAAGCAAAACAGTTGAACGAGATCAATCTGCCAAATTAAAGACAGTCATTTTAAGCAAGATAGATCGCGTTATCAGCCAAATTGAAGCCCTCGAAGGTGAATCAAGCAGCATTGTTTATATGCGAGCTAATCAGCTTAAAGATTCTGTTGAATCCATTGAACATCATGTCATGATGCAGCGCGATAACAAGCTTTCCACGTTAATGGAAAATGCTAAAAAAACGTTAGAAGCCGAGATATTAAAACACTTACCGTCTGAAGCCGAAGTCTCGCATCCTCATGTAGAACAAACTAAACCCGTCGATGAGAAATCTAATGAGGAAGTGATACTGATTACGGTTACGAAAAATGAAGCTGACGAAACTCAACCCATCGAAATCGAACCTATTTACTTTTCTCGTATCAATAGCCCAGAAGATGAGACAAATCCAGCTGAAAATACACATGCTCAACCCGTTATTTTAATCAGAAACAAAGAATATGACGAAACGAAAAGTATGACTTCAACCCAATCCCTGTCAAACAGTACAGACTCTTACGTAGAGGAGAAATTTGGTACTAAGCAAAACTATGATAATGAAACTGCAATTTGGCAAGAGTGGCCTGCACTTCTACAAGAATCCATAGCGCTAGTTGAGAAAGAATTCAAAATTGAACTTAATTCCTATGCGGCTAAATATAAAGACGATGAGACAAATGATGGAAAGGCACGCAAACAATTTATTAAGCTTATTCATTCTACTTTAGACAATCCCAACCCTCAAAAAGGTTTAGATACTTTACAAACTCTTTTATCTGGGTCTTTAACATTCTATGGAAAAGCCCCTAGCCACCATATACATTTTAGCCTATTCAAAAATTTTGCCAAACAAGATACCACTTTGGTGCATTGTATTAAAAAAGCTAAAAAAATCTTAAATAATAAAATTGTACTATTAAGTGAAGCTGATACGTTCAAACAAGCAATTGAGCATGATTCTTCTTTGCAAGATAAGCAAATTTCCCAAGAGAACAATAACGACAACACGCTTCTTGCTATCCCAAAGAAATCTCGTTAATTTTTTTTAGTAAAGTATTATTTAGAAGAATGCGAAACGAGCGTTCCGCATTCGCGCTATTTATTTATTACAGCATCCCTTTACTTGACAGCAAGGCGCTCCACTCTTACTCACATTGCATGTCTTATGCACTTTTGCAGTATGGGAATTTGGACAATGCTTTTTACAGCAATAACATTGTTGGTTGTGCTGCGGTGAAACAGGAATGGAAGGGAATATGGGTGAATAACAACCGGCCAATGAAATACTAAACAGCAGGGGAATAAAAAAATACAAACTTTTTTTCATTTATAATTCCTTTTAACTAGTTTTTTGATGTTGAACGCAGTCATTATACTAGATTTAACCGCTTATGTTACGAACAAATAAACGCTTGTCAATTTTTCTTTAAATGATTTCAACTTTACCCCACCTTAGGTAAGCGGGGTAAATGTCTATACCAATCTACTTTCTTGTGGATCCTGTTCCGAAAGCACTTCTCGCCATTTCTTCATCTGAAATAAATTTTTCATCCTCAGGTGCTTTACCGTGCATAGAAACAAGTACCGATTGAGACAAAACTCTGATGTCTTTAAGTGCTTGACGAGTAGAAGGTTTTTTTAGCTCACTCATAAAGTTATTAAAGAATGATGCTTGATGAGAAGATATTGCCTCAAAGTCTTTATTTTTTTGGGGTGTGAAATCATTAATGTGTTTATAGCTGTCCAAGATAAAAGCTTTTACATTTTTAACAGATGGATCAATTTCTTGATCCAGCAGATCAAAAAGCATTTGTAACGCTGCTACATTCCGTAAGGGTAAAGTTACAGAATTAATGCCTTGCTGAAATTTATTAAATCCCTTTTCCTTCAACAAGGTCAGTAAAGGTTCAAAATAAGATGCAGTTGTTCGGATAGTTAATGAGCTATTATCATCAAAACTACAATGCAAGGTAAACTTAGTTATAGCAGGATCGGTAAGAAGATTAACATAGGATTCGCTACGGTTAACTGATGCATTTGCAAAGGGAATTTTTATTGAGTCTACTTTGCTCCACCCAGGTATAGTTGGCTCTTCTTGAGAATATTTTTTAACGTTGCGAATGAGTTCTTCAGCGATGGGTGCCAAAGAGACATCGAGTGCTATGAGTTTCTCTAAAAATAAAACAAAAAACTCAGTGTTTGGAATAAACAAACGAAGACTATCATCATAAGTTTTCTTCAAATCAGATGGTATGAAACCCTCTGCCACTAACGTATTAATGACAGGCTGAATATGTAGCTCTGTTATCGTCATACATAGCGCTAAAGTATTATTGCGATATCCACGCAAGCCGATTTCACTAATTTTTTGTGGATTGCAACTTTTGTATTGAACATTTCTTTCAGAATCACCAACTTTACATAATTCATCGAAGTTACCGGATTTTACCCACCCTGAGTCTGAAGACACTTCTTTTGAAAAAGGTTCAAACGTTGTAACAATTTCTTCCATAATATGTTTAACATTTGGAAAAATTTCTAAGAGGGCCTCTAAAAAACGATTTAAAAAACCAACGTTGGGTAAACTTAATTTATATAATTCTGAGTTGATAAAAGATGTTGGAAATTGACGTTTTTTATAAATTTCAATTAATTCCGGTTGATAAGGGGGGATTGATTTAATGAGAATGGCTACATCATGATCGGCATGACTTATAAGAGAAATTTCCTGCACCTTACTAACATCCGTAGCGCGATAGGTGACCATTCTCTTTAAAGGGCCCTGGCTCAATTGAGTAAAATCGCCAATTTTGATCCAACCCATATTCTTTATTAGGGACTCTCTAGGAAACATGATATTTGCCTCTTGTTTTTATTATTGTGAGCAAACAGACTAGAACGCTTTTAATCCCTTAGAGTTAATATTAGAACCGGCGAAAATTGGTATAAGTTTTGGCCTGGCTCATTTTACATAATGCAAATTTTATACGCAATATTTTTTTTTGATCAAAAATACATCAGAGCTTCATTCGCCACCTTACTTCTTTTCGAGCATCATCCTCTCCCCTCCCCATCAAGAAGGGGCTTGGGCGCTAGAGGAAAACAAAGCGCCAGGCCTGTCATCATGTCCTAAAAAAAGTCTTTTATTTCATGATATTATAACGAAACCGCGGCCCAAGGCGTGGAGAAGTGAAATCATGGAAGTCCTTCAATATCAAACATTTATGATTAATAATTACCCATATAAACATGATAAAATGGACCATAGGGAGCGTGACTCTTAGGAGCAAGGAATGAGCAAAGTTATTAATCCATTATCCGCCGACTTTAAAGCTCACTTACGCAGCACGCCCGATATTTACCTTTTGCTAACACCCGAACTCATCATTGTTGATGCTAGTGAAGTTTTTTTAAAGACGACAATGGTTACGCGTGAGCAAATCACGGGGAAAAATGTTTTTGAAATATTTCCTGATAATCCCAATGATGAAAAAGCCGATGGAGAAAAAAAAATTAGAGCGTCATTTAAAAATGTCATTGAAAATAAAGCTCCAGATACGGTAGGCATTATTAAATATGATATCCGCACATCTCAGAGCAAGGGCGGAGAGTTTGAAGAAAGATATTGGAGCGTTATTAACTCCCCTATTTTAGATGAAGACAATAATTTAATTTACATTCTGAATCGTTCTGAAGATGTTACTAAATTTGTTAACATGAAAAAAACCCAACAAGAACAAGTTGACTCTATTGCTAAACTTAAAACTGAACTAGGACGTAATGAAAAAGAAATTTATGATCGCGCTCAGGAAATACAACTCGCTAATAAAAAATTACACACCTCATTAGAGGAAATTTCTAAGCATCAAATTGTAAAATCCAACCTCGCTGCAATTGTCGAGGCAACCAGTGATGCAGTCATTGGGCTTTTGCCAGATGGGACGATCAAAAGTTGGAATAAAGGCGCAGAAAAATTATATGGCTATGAAGAAAGTGAAGTTTTGGGGAAGAATTTAAGGATTTTATACCCTCTTGAACGCTTACAAGAATATACTGAAGTGTTTAAACATATTATAAATGATAAATCCTGGCAATTAGAAACAGAACAAGTTCATAAAAATGGCCACCTTCTTTCAGTATCTTTAACTATTTCATCGATAAAAGATGAAAATAATAATGTTATTGCTGCTTGCAGTATTGCCCGTGACATTGCTGAGTTTAAAAAAATAACACGTATGAAGAATGAATTTATTTCTATTGTTAGTCATGAGCTAAGAACACCATTAACATCCATTCAAGGTTCCTTTCCTTATTAGTTTCAGGTACTGCAGGTCAATTACCCGATGCCGCAATGAAATTATTGCAAATAGGCAAACAAAATAGTGAAAGATTAATTCGTTTGATTAACGATATATTAGATGTAGAAAAAATTGAATCGGGCAAGATGGAATTTAAATTTGAACCTTTGCATTTAGATTTGATTGTTAGAGAAGCTATGCTTGCTAATGAATCCTTTAGTAAAAAATTCAATATCAATTTGAAATTAATCCAAAAAACAGTCACCACCGTTAATGTGGATCGTGATCGATTGCTACAAGTGTTGGTTAATTTAATTTCAAATGGGATTAAATTTTCTACTCCCGGTAAGGAAGTTACGATATGCGTTGAGAAAAAAGAAAATAACGCCATTGTCTCAGTAAGTAATCACGGCGCCGGTGTTCCGGAAACTTTCCGCCCCCGAATTTTTGAAAAATTTGCGCAAGCTAATCCGACGACTTCAAGAAGTCAATCAGGAACAGGATTAGGATTAAGTATTAGTAAAGAAATTATAGAAAAATTAGGCGGAACGATTGATTTTGAATCGGAAATTGATAAGGAAACACGTTTTTGGATAGAATTACCGATTTACGATAAATCATTCGTAACTAAAAAATCATTTGAAAAAATTAAAAGTATTTTAATTTGTGATAATGATAAAGCAGCCTTAAATTATTTAAAAACCGTCTTGGAAGAACAGGATTTTAATGTCATGACTGCACAAACTGCCACTGAAGCTAGAAATATTATAGATGAGCAGCATGTGGATGCTTTATTGCTTGACTTAACGCTTCCTAATCAAGATGGCATTTCTCTAATCAAAGATTTACGTAAACGTTTCAGTATCACTGACTTGCCTATAACAGTTATTACCGTAGAGCCAGATGGCGCAAAGAAAATGAATGGCAATGCTATTTCAGTTTTAGACTGGATTGAAAAACCCATCGAACTCGGCCGCTTGCTTGCAGCAATCAAACTAATGAAAGTGCAAATTGAAATTAAAACCCCTAAAATCTTGCACATCGAAGATGATCAAGATCTTATTCAAATCATTGCCAAATTATTGCAAACTGAAGCAAGTGTGTTGGGTGTCACGACCTTAGCTCAAGCACGTGAGGAACTTCAATCTTCGCATTTTGATCTGGTTATTTTAGATTTAATGTTGCCAGACGGTTCTGGCATTGAAATGTTACCCATCATTAGTAAAAAGCAAATCCCCGTCATCGTTTTTTCAGCCTATGATTTACCGCCTGATTATAATCAGTTTGTCGTCAAAACATTGTTAAAATCCAAAGCTTCTCCTCATGAATTGTTAAAAAATATTATTGCTTCTTTGACCCATAACAAAATGCCAATTAAAGAGATTTAGCTCAGACTCGCATTCAGCATGTTTTGAATCGTCCTTTTTTCAACTTTTTTCAGCAAGAAATAGAGATGCGGACCTCAGCCAATGGGTTGAAGTTGCGTTTTTAAAGAAAATTTTGTCTTTTTTAGATGTTTATTCTCTACCTTTAGACCTAAATATCATTTTATTATTGCTTGCGTTAGATTTGGCTTTTAGAATATAGGTCACGATAAGTTCTTATATTTGGGTTTAAAGGAGAAAGTCAGTATGGATACAAGTAGGCATAGTCCTAGATTAAAATTAAAGAAGTATGTCAAAATTTCGCTTGCATGCTTTGCTTTATCCGCAGCAAGCATCAGTTCAGCTAGTAATTTTCAAAATTTTGCCGGGATCAATTACACCAATCCCGCTGAGTTATCTATTTTAGTTCAAGACGCTTCCTTTATCTTAGGTTATGACTACATTATTCCTGAAGTTCGTTGGAATGGCACCATCACCGTCCCTAGTCCTTTAGGCGGCCCAAGTGTCGTGACGACAGGAAAAGCTTCAAACAATTCTAACTTTGATCTTCCCTATGGTCGATTTGCGAAACGAATTAACCCACAATGGGTCGTTGGGCTCGATATAACCCCCCCTTTTAAAAGTGTTATCAAATATTCTCCCTCTTCTAATGCTCGCTATGCGACAGTTAATACTTCGGTGCAAAGTACAAATTATTCACCCAGCGTGTCTTATCAATTTGCAGGATGGTTAGATAAACTCTCGGTCGGTATTGGTTTGGATGTCATGGAAGTGTGGGCGGCTTTAGATCAAATGTACCCCTCACTAACCTTTCCTTTTGGTGCAGGACCTGACAATACCATTCGAAACCATGGTTCCGGCTGGGCTTATGGCTGGCATGCAGGGGCTTTCTATCATGCTTTAAAAGGAACCTTCGTAGGTCTTAGTTACTTCTCAGCGAGCACATCAAACCTACAAGGAATAAGCTCGTTTACTGGTTTTGCTGATTCAAACCAATTGAATGCACGACTTAAGTTACCCGCTACCACGTCACTTTCAGTAACTCAGTTTTTTAGTCAAGACTGGTTTGTACGCGGTCAAGTTCGTTTAACCCAATGGCGTCGTTTACGACAAGTCATTCTCAATGGTTTATCTGGCCCTAACTCCTCGGGTATCTTGCTGCTTAATTATCACAATACGTGGGAAGCCGAATTGAGCACAAAGTATAACTTTAATTCTCAATTTTACTTGGGTGGTTTCCTTGCTTACGATCAATCGCCAACAAATAATACCGATCGGACTTTAGCCTTACCCGAGGTTAACCGAGTCGTTTTAGCTGTTGCGCCAGGATATAAATTCAATAAAGCAGTCTCCGCTGAATTGCATTACGCGCACGTATTCACAGTTAAAACCTCGCCTCTTAATAATGTGAGTCCAAATAACGGGACAACGACAGTCGGTAAAGCAAAACTTTCAGCCGATGCGGTAGGTATTCAATTTAATTATAATATCTAACGGACATTTAGTGGGCACCTTACGTGCCCACTAAATTTTTCTTACAAACTACACTTTGAATTTCAGCACGTTTTCTTTATTTTCTATTAACACCACTAACAATCCGCCCAAAATAACTAAACCTGAACCTAGCAATCGGTAAAAGTTTGGCTGTAAGTTTTCAAATATCATCGAAGCTAATAAAGCCATCATAATTTCAGAATAAAAAAGAATCGAGATTAATTGCGAAGAGATATAACGCGAAGCATAAACTACACTGAGTTGGACAAAAAAGAATAAAATCCCAATTATAATTCCTAATGATATATAGCGAATAGAAAAATTAAAAAACTCAGGTTGCGTCATTAATAATGAAGCGACAATGATGCTGCTCAGTAAAAAATAATAAAAAATCGCTAACTTTGGATCTGCAGTTCGGTAATTTTCTAAACATAATAATGAAAGCGCCATGCATAGCATACTAAAAATAATGACCAATATTGCAGGCTCAATAATATGTTGATCTGGTGCCAATATTAATAGCATCCCAAAAAAGGCGAATAAAACGCCTGGAAAAATCCAAGAATTTATTTTCTTTTTAAGTATAATAAAACGAAGCAAAGGAATGATAAGTGGAGCAGAGTTTAAAATAACCAAAGCATTAAACACACTGACGTACTTCAATCCATAAATGAGTGAATAAATCGACGCTAAACTCAGAACAATACGTGGCAAATAAAATGTTTGCTTTGAACGCCATAACTGCTTCCACCGATACCCGCTAATCTTTAAAAAAATTCCAGAACAAAGCAACCCAGATAGACTTTGTAAAAAAATAATGTAATTGATAGAAAGATGTTGGCCAGTTATTTTTGATACCGCACTCATAAGAACATAACATAGCGAACCAACAAGTGTGATGGCAATGCCCAACAAGGTATATTTATTTAATTTCATTTTTAACTATATCAATCACTGTTTCATTAGCAGAAGCGACTGTTCCTGCCATAATGCCGCCATCGATGACGAGTTCACTGCCTGTCATAAACAATGATTCGTCAGATGCTAAATATAAAGCTGCATAAGCAATATCAATTGGATTACCCATGCGCTTAAGGGGAATGTGGCGGCTGAATTCAGCAATCCGATGTTCACGCCATTCATCATTACCCAATTCTTTATCCCACATTTTACTGAGAATAGCCCCAGGGTGAATTACGTTGCAACGAATTGAATAATTTTGTCCGGCACAATACATCGCAACCGTTTTAGTATAATTACGAATAGCCGCTTTACTTGAAGAGTAAGCAGCAGACGATGGGATTCCTACTAGCCCGGATCGCGAGCCAATGTTAACAATGGCGCAATTAACATTATTTTTCATCAGTCCAATAGCAAATTTGCACCCGAGAAATACACCATCTAAATTAACTTTATGCACAGCGGACCAATCCTCTAGCGAACAATGCTCAGGATTTTGAGGATTAATTGCATCAAGCGGGTATTCAATGCCGGCATTATTAACGAGGATATCTAACTTACCATACTTTTCTTTAATCAAATCCATAGCGTCTTGCCACGCTCCCTCCTTTGTCACATCCAATTGTAAATACTGGACATCAGTATGAATGCTTTTAGCAATTTTATTACCTTCCTCTGTTGAGCGACTTCCAGAAATAATCACATGGGAACCCTGCGCTGCAAACAATGCTGCAATGGATACACCAATGGATTGAGTCCCACCTGTAATGAGTGCAACTTTGGATTTTAATCGTGGCATGCTTTTCTTCATTAGGTTATTTTTTAATAGTATAATTAAATGCGAAAAATAAACAATATTCGAAAATTAAGAAGAGATAGTTTAATGTTTAGATATAATGAAGTAATATTTTATTTTACATTAGGGGTATCGAGATGAATTTTGCGAAAAAACCAATGCGCGACGGGAGCAAAAATGATGCCCACGATGAGAATAAATAAAAGCCCACTAAATAATGCATAAAATCCGGCAAAAATTCTCCCTGCATCGGTATGTAGAGGCTGTAAAGGTCCCATTCCAGATAAAATCATTGAGGCATTGGCAAAAGAATCAATCCAATTCATTTGTTCGTACTCATGATAACCAAGCATGCCAATATACAAAGAAATTAAGATTAAAAGGAATCCTGAAGTTGTACTGATCAACATATGAAGTATAAGTTTATGAATAGGATGCATTAGCTTATGCTTAGTTTTCATTTCCCACTTCTTCCTTGAGCCAAAATCATTATTCCCATTGATTAAGATAGCATTTTTAAAAACGCAGGCCAATTTTTATGGATTTCACCTATAAAAAATAATCATGATTAATAGTACCTGGGAGCAGTAGTCTGGAGGAGCGCGCAACCCAGAAACAACGCCCCTATCCAATCTCATCATCTACCCTTCCAATAAAATGAAATGATAATATGCTATCCCTTCGCATCCACCCTACTTGCCTAAAACATTGTATTTTTATTTTCTGATTTGTTAGGCACAATTTGCAAAACGTCCCAATGCTCAACAATTTTTCCTGCGCCATCGAGTCGGAAAATATCAATTCCCGCCCAATCATGATCTCCCGGCCAAACTTGTAAACAATGAAGAACTACATAATTATCTTCAGCAATAACGCGTTTAAAATAAACCTTTTTTTGCGGATATAACTTTGCCATTTTTGTAAAGTAGGCAATAAAGCCTTCTTTGCCATCACTAACATGGGGATTATGTTGAATGTAAGTATCTCCGACATATTTCTCGTAAGCTTCTTCAGGTTGATTTTCATTAAACATGAGATGATAAAACGCTATTACATTTTGCTTATTCTGCTCAAGCTTCAACATGAGACTTTCCCTCCAACCGATATACATCGCAATACATTTGATTCTAAAGAAGCGTTACCGTAATTAGAAATAAATTATTTTACCTTAGTTTATTCTTTATAATTTATCCTGCTTACAAATCAGTATTCATCCGCCCCAATCTTAGGCAGCAAAGTCTTTAGGTAGCGGATTTGGAAAATGACATACATATGGCTTATGAAGTAAGAAAAGACTTCCTGAATGGGTGACTTATACATCAGCATCTATTTACATAGACATTTAAATAGAAAACCGAATACGATTTGGCTACCATCTACCCAACCTATTGCCACTCGCTTAGATAATTTTAGGTGCTTCCGAAAAAATATCTTATTACTTTATAAGTAAACCTTTTATGAACACATATGTACTACAAATAACCAAAACCTATTGGGCCAATTATACAGGATTACAAAAGCTAGCTTGGCATGGAATTTTTTTAAGTTTTATTGAGTCTATCTTTATCGGTATTTACTATTTTCTACCCATTTACTTTATTCAAGAACTCAAATTCAACCTCATATCCGCGGGTTTTATCATTTCATTTTATGGCTTTGGAACAATTGCTGGTGGATTTATAGGAGGAAAGCTATCAGACATATTCACCTCGACTAAGATTTGTATTTTTAGCTTATTATTACAAGCAATTGTATTCTTGTTATTAGTAAAAATAAAATCTTCTTATTTGCTATCATTAGAGATGTTGCTGATGGGTTTTTTTTCTTACACATTTCTAACTGCAAACCACTTATGGGTTTTAGAAAAATGTGGTTCAGATCAAAAACAAAAATTAAGAGCCCTCAATATTTTAAATGTCGCATCAAATATGGGATTGGCTATTTCAGCCATCATAATGGGTTTTTTAGTGGGCTATCACTTTCAAATAATATTTATTGTGGGCAGTATTTTTATATTTTTATCGGCTATTTACTTTGCAATCATTCAAGAGGATAAGATTAATACTTCCCGGACAAAAAATATGAAGTTTACAACCAAAGGTAATAATCTACATGGTAACAACATTCCTATAATTATTCTATTAGCGTTGCTTTGTTCATTTCTAATGGGTTTCATTATTTTTCAAACCAATACCACCTACTCTCAATATCTGCAAGATACCTTCCCGAATTTCGGACTCCAAGCTTTAAGCATCCTATTTACCATTAATTGTTTAATGGTCGTTTTTTTACAAACACCGCTAGTGGGATGGCTCGCTAAATTCAACAATATATTGCTCATGGGTATGGGAGCTTTTTTCATTGGGGTTGGGATGGTTGTATTAAATTTTTCCCATCTATTTTGGATTACTATTCTTTCTTGTATCATTTACACCGTAGGCGAGATGCTTTTTTGCTCACTTTCCCAACTTATTTGTTACCAAGCAGGCGAGGCAAATAAAAAAGGGAAAGCAATGGGTCTTTACAGGGCAGTTTATGCAAGTAGTCGAGTCATAGCTCCCTCATTGGGAAGCTTAATTTACCAGGTTTGGGGTGGAAATATCTTATGGTATTTTTGTGGCACACTTGGAAGTATATGTTTTATCATTTGTATAATTTACCAAAAAATCAGTGTTAACTCTTCTAAGTGCTTAACGGTCACATCAACTAAGTTTTGAATTTATTAAATATTAATAAATTTTACAAAGTAGATTTGAATTAAATTTAATTATAAGATATTAAACTCAATTTGTGCGATAGAAGGTTCTATGGATACTATAAAATTGCTCGAATATTTGGCAGTCAATGCTCATTATCGTATTGAATTACTAGATCTAATTAAAACTCAACCTAAAGAAATTCAAATATCCTTCTTAACGAATGATAGTAATAGCTTAAAAAAACTACTAAATCAAAAGGGGCCATTGGCGGACCGATCTACTATTTTTCAAATATAAACGCATATTTAGTATTTGGGTGAAGTATGAATAAGAAAAACTCCTTAGTATTGGTTGGCTCAGGTATTAAATTTTTGTCGCACATGACAATGGAGACAAAAGCTTATATTAAACAGGCAGATCATGTTCTTTATCTAGTGAATGAGCCTCTTATGAAAGAATGGATTCAAAAAACTAATTTTAATTCAGAATCACTAGATGATTTATATAAAAAGTTTCAGCTTCGAATTGAATGTTATGAAGCTATCACCAATTTTATTTTAGAAAAAGTGCGAAAAGGTAGTCATGTTTGTGTTGTATTTTATGGCCATCCTACAGTTTTTGCTAAGCCTGGATTAGATGCTGCATGTTTGGCAAAAAAAGAAGGTTATGATGTAAGGATTTTACCAGGAGTCTCTACAGAAGATTGTCTTTTTGCCGATCTATTAATTGACCCTAGCTCATGTGGAAAGCAATCTTTTGAAGCCACTGATTTTCTTATTTATCGTCGAAAATTTGATCCATGTAGCCATCTTATTTTGTGGCAAGCAGATGTGATAGGCGCAGTAAATAATCCTGAATATTTTAATAACGAGATCGGAATTAAACTATTATACAATTATTTGAGGACATATTACGAATCAGCGCATAAAATTATATTATACGAAGCAGCACAATATCCAGGATTTGCCCCAAAAATAGAAACTTATACATTGCGGGAATTAGCTAAAATTAAACTCACAAGTATTTCAACCCTGTATTTTCCACCATTACCTAAAACACCCTATGATTATCCAATAGCTAAAGCATTGAATTTAATTTAATTATTATTATTTTTTTTTCTAATTCTACTAATACTTATACACCCTCTTACAAAAGGGGCGTCACTAGCAAATTTTGCACCACTATTTTTAAACTTATGGTGGTTTTTATTAAATCTGCGATCAATTTTTTCCAGTTGCTCTGACGAATTGATAACACCATGACGGTCAACTTTATTATGAAAGTATTGAAATTGTACTTCTTGAGCAACTTTTCCAATAATTGTATCTCGACACACGCTATCGTTTTGAGATAATTCATCCAAAAAAATACGCATAATATGCTGTAATTCACGCATTTCAGACAAAGTACTGGAGACCTCTCTTGACTTCGGGGAAAACACATGTGTAGAGGGGTTTTGTAACGAATAATAAATGGGAAAATTATCAGTTTCAAAACAATAATGAGACGGCTTCATTATCGTAGGAAAATATTTTTTAAGTCCATATGAGGAAACGAATATGTTCTGTAATAATTGATAAGGTAAAGATTCATTATTTATTGCAGGTACATATCCAGGTGCTGCCCCTAGAGCGGTTGCAAATAGATGACGTGCGGTATCAGCTAAATATGGGTTAGGCTTTAAGTTGCGTTTTTTTTGAATCATAGAGAAAGTAATATCATAATAAATACGATTTCGTTCATACTGATATTGATGCCAAGCTAACTCATGTAAATACTGCTTGAGCCGTGACCACGATTTATCATTATGAATTTTAGTAACCCATTTTTCAGCAAAATACATTACGCAGCAACGCCAATCGGAATTAACAACTTTGCTATTTACAATTTCTTTAAATACATGCCAGTGTTCATACAAGGACTTGGGAGAATGGCATTTAAGATTAAAATCGCGCTGTAAATTAGAATGATTAATTGCGGAACCAATATTAGGCAACATAAAAACAGATCTAGCACCAGCTGTTGAGGAAAGTAAACCATTGGGTTCATAAATACGTTGGCTTTTTTGATTTAAAATTCTCGAGAAAGGAAATACTTTCCCAGGTGTGTAAATTAGCCAAGGCAAAGTAATACCCTGATCTTTTAAGTCAATATAACACTCTAATTCTTTATCAAGAACCATTCCTAAAGGCGTACTATTAATACTATATCCAAGATTTTTAACAATATCCTTGGGCGCACAAACATCCGTTATCCGATAAAAACCTTTATCCATTGGAAAAAGTGAACTTTGAGTATCAGCATCATTCGCCCCATAGGGATAATATGCTAAATATAATGGTAAGCTTGAATCAGGAGTTAATTCATCTATCAGCTTGGCAAGGAATGGCTCAACCTTCGCGACTCTGTGTCGTATATTTTCCCAATAAACCTTGACTAGACCCGTCTCATAATTAGTATCGGTAGTCATTATTTTCCTTTTGATCTAAAGATTGTAGTTAATAATTTTATAGTATTTTTTTTGCTAAAAAATTTACGATGAAAAATACTGATAAAAAAATGCAAAGAATTATCAGGTATAAAATAAATGATATCAATGGTTTTATACTCACTTACGTTGCCGTATCTAGAATTATGCAACAAGTTATGAACAGCACGCTAAGAAAGATCAAATTATTTCAAAGTAAATATCGGTGGATTTTAACCAAAAAAGGAACATATATGGCATCAACGGATCTATTATTAAGTTTATTTAGGCCTTACATTATTAATTTATCAAAAAAGGAAATCCTTTTGCTGGAGCTAGTTTTTTTTATTTACCTCTATCAAGAGTTAACAGTATGGTGCCATGAGCATGGTTCAGTGGAGAATTCTATGATAAGTAGTTTAACAATTAGTAAGTTAGTAAACGATCTTTTAATTAACAACGAATACTCGCTTGAGGGTTTAGCGAGTTACACGGGATACCCCCAGGATGTTATCTATGATTTAGCTGCGGGTGTAAATTCTGAGCCTACACTAGTTTTGTCAGCAAAAATTATTGAGCTTCATTCAATTGCGCGGCGAGAAGTTTATAATGATTTAGTTCATAAGGCACTTACCAAATTTATCAACACTTAAAAATTTGATTTTAATTTAGCAAATAAACGATTGCGTGGTTTTTGACTTTTAAATCTTCAGAAAAACTAAATGTATAAATGAAAGAACCATGCAATTAATTTGAGGAAATCAATTAACATAATAAGAATATTTACAAGAAGTAGAAGTGGTAAAGTTAAGAAATTTTTAATCTAAATATTCCATCAGGGGCTAAATAATCTTATTATGCTTAATCTTTGTGTGTATAGGTCTGAGAATTCAATTTACATTTTAAGGGAAAAAATAATGCAAACCCGGGAAAATATTTTTTATAGAATAGTAAAAGACAATAAGATAAATTATCTCTTAGGCACGATACCTTGCCGAGATGCGGATAGCATTGCTTTATCTAGTGTCGCAAAGCATGCATTTGAACATGCTGATCGTGTGGGTTTTGAATGCAGCAGTGACCATGATGAAATAACTAGTGTATATGATAGTTTAATTAAAGAGTGGTTTAACGATCATAAAAAAGAAATCATTCCTTTTGAAATTGAGGATGAATATCGTGACAAGATGATTGAATTATTTGCTTACAAAGCAAAGTGTAGCAAAGAAAAACTATCAGCTATTTTTGATAAGATGAAAAGTACCACCCCGCCCTTTAGCCTTCTTTGGCAAGCTTGTTTAATATTAAGACAAAAAAATCTTGGATTAACAGACGGTCCTCATTTAGAACTTCTATTGTTAAACCAAGCCAACAAATTGAAAAAACCTATTATCTATCTAAATTCGCTTGAAAGTGAATTAAGTAATATTTTTGGTTTAGAATTTAATTATCAGCAGCAACTAGAAGTTTTTATGGATCAAATTAAAGCCGTGCTGGTGAGTGAAGCTGTGATGAAAGCTAAAGCAAATAAATTAAGCCAATTTTATCAAGAAGGTGACCTTCAAGGGATTAATGAATTACTTTTTCATGATATTGAGAAGAGTCATTCTGAAATTACCAAACAAATATTGAATAGCATTTCTAATGATCGCGATTTGATTTATGCAGATAAAATTACTGAATATTTTCAGTCAGGTAATTCTTTTATTGCAATAGGTGCATGTCATTTGACACGCGTTATTGAACTTTTAAAAAAACAAGGTTTTACGGTAAATAATATTAAGGAAGGACCTCGCGTTTACCCTATCCAACACAGTGATACAGCTAAAATTGCAGCTCCACTATCAATTTTAGCTAATAATTCTTTATTTCATCGTTTTAAAAAAGATGCCATTAATGTACAGTCACGCCTCAATCAACATCTTACAGCATTTAATGAGCAAGGAAAAAATACTGATGTATTAAGTTGCGAACCCCAACCAAACCGTTACCTTACTAAGTCTTAATGACTCAATACAAATTAAACATCACGGGTTCAAAGATGTCTGGAAGTGTTGAAGATATGATAGGCGCGCAAGAATTAATGAACCTATCACGTGTCATAGCATGAAATACATTTGAAATATTTTTATATCAGGCACAGTCAAGTTCATCATTACAACATAAACGTTCAGATCATTTTGGCTGAACGTTTATCCACGTAAAACGACTTATCATCCACATTGTTCACAGCTAGATATAATTTTATTCATATAAGATCACCTTAAGTGACCCCTCAAAGTTGCACCATCATTAAACGATTAATCTTCCTTCTTCTTTTTTTCTATAAATAAATCCAAGTTAGTTATCACAAAGCAAAGCGTACTGATTTACTGTCTAACGGTTTATTTAGCTTGAAAGTTAATCACATTCACATTAAATTAACGCTCACCTACCATGGGAATATTAAGGAATATACACGTGAGTGAAATTAAATTTACCGTTGATGAAAAAACAGGAAGATTAGATGTTACCATCGATACAGCCCGGTTACATTTAGAATCAATTAACACAACTTATTGTGATGATATTGTTAAACTGTGTAATGACCCGGTTGTAATGATGAAAAATGCTGATGGACTTCCCTGGTCTATTGAGGATACAAAACACATGGTTGTATACTGGGCCGCCCAATGGAATAGAAATAATCCTTTAAGTGATTTTGCTGTTTCAAAAAATGATGGTGGGAAAGAATTTATTGGCATAGTCGGTCTAGTTCATACGCCTTATCCAGGTGAAGCAGATGTGGGATATCTTTTTAATAAATCTGCCTGGGGACAACGTTATGGCACTGAAGCAGTATCAGCCCTAGTCAAAGAATACGTCCCTGAAATAATCAAACATAATTATCAAATAGGGGGCGAACCGCTTTCAGTTTTGACGGCAGATGCGCATACAGATAATGTGGCTTCCGTCAAAATATTAGAAGGTGTTGGTTTAAAAAAAGTCGCTGAGAAAAATAAATACGGGTATCCACATTTCTTTTTCTCGATGAAAACAGCAGATCTTGTTAAACCTACTATAAGTGCGGAAAAAGATTTTCAACCTACCAGGCTGAGTGCTTAACTAAGCATCTCGCTACTTAATGAAATCTATTCGTTAAGACTTGCAGGGCTTATTATAGATCTTGAGCGAAACAAACCTAGATTGATTACTAAGCCTGCAATAACTAAAAATCCTGCCGTTAATTTCCAAGTTTGTAACGGTTCATCTAATATTAAAACTGAAGTTAAAACACCTACAATAGGGACCAGCAAAGTAAAAGGTACGATTAACCCAACTCGATGACGGCTTAACAGCCAATTCCATATACCATATCCAATCCAAGTTGATGCAAAAACGATATAAAATAATGAAGTTAACCCAAGCCATGTTACATGTTGGTAAGTCGTTAATATATTTTTTGGACCTTCAATAATAAATGATAAGAATAAAGTCGGAAAACACGCAACGAAACTTCCCCAGATAACTAAAACAAACATATTCATATTATCAGCTCGTTTAGTTATAAGGTTACCAATCCCCCACGATGCCGCAGCAGCTAAAATAAAAATAAATCCTGTTAATGAAACATGACTATCAAAATGCATTGCTACAACGCCAATACCGAGAAAGGAAATACATGCGCCTATAACCTGCCAAATTCGCGGCATTTCGTTTAGCAAAAGGGCTGCGAAAAACATACTAAAAAATACTTGGACTTGCATAATTAATGATGCCATGCCTGGGGTCATTCCTGCACGCATACCGATGAATAAAAATAAAAATTGCATGGCAAACATGACTAATCCATACAAAGCAACGATTCTAAATTGGCCGGCTGGTAGTTTAATAAAAAAAATAGCTGGCACGCTTGCTAAGAAAAAACGAGTAGCGCAAAGTAGTAAGGGAGAAATCTCGTCAAGACTCAATTTAACAAAAAGAAAATTAACACCCCAAATAATAACAACAAGTAAAACTAATAAAACATGAGTAATAGGCATGATGATTTTAAGTATAAGTTATAAGATAAAAAAGGATTTTAGCATAGGGTATAAGACTTGACCAACCTGATTATTTTTTTACCTCTTCTTTTTTCGTTGTACAAGCACTGTAAGTTATAATCTAAACCACAAGGTAAGCATAGATTATTGATTATAGTGGTTATTTTCATCGAGATCCCTGACGAGTAAATCAAGATTCATGCGACTGAGAATGAAATCAACTCATTATAGCTTTCATTTAAGTTGAGAACGTCGTGAAGTTAATACCGGCTCTTTAAACTCTTTAAATAAACTAATCAAAAGTTGTTCTTGTTGAGGGTTTAAAGACAAAGCATTTTTCTCTATACGATAACTTTGTATTTGCTTAATTAAATTCAAACTATAGGGGGCATTATAAACATCATCTGTCGATAATAAAAATTTTCTTTGTATGAAGTTAGAAAATCGAGTTCTTTCCTGATTAGAAAGTTGACTGATTATTTGCGTCATGGTTTTGTGAGATGATTTGGAAAAAAAATCCATCATGAATTCCTTTTTTAATAAGCACGCTTAACTCCAAAGAATTGTAATTTACTTTGTTAGCATGTATCAAGAGACAACCTGTCGCCAATTAACTTGAAATACCTATTACCAAGGACTATTATTTCATTCCAAAATCATTATAAGCGTATATCAAATTATGCCGCAGTCTCCTTTTGATCTATTACCAAATGACATTTACATGACAATTTTTTCTCTTCTTCCGATCCATAACTTAGTCTTGCTAGAAAGGGTTAACAAAAAGTTTCAAAATCTCGCAAAGAAACCGACGCTATGGCAACCCATTTTGCAGAAACAATTTTTATCGAATCCCCCTTTAGATGAAAGTGCAAGAAACTATTTTGCTAAACTCACCGCAGCAAAAAAATATTTGCTTAACAAATGGCTTGAGCATGCCCTCCTCAATAAAATATTTAAACTAACTTCAAATCGCGATGAGGTTTTAGAAAGAATAAAAAATGAAGTTGGAGAATATAGCCCTGAACCTGACTACAGTGTTTTACAAAAAATTGCTACAACTTATAATTTAAATAATAACTTGGATGCTTTAAATCATTGTTTTCAGATAGCTTTATCGAGTGTACTCTCCCTATTGCCTGGTACGTTAACGCAGGACGCAATTGATTTACTCACTTTTATCAGTTCACATAAACGTTTAGGTTTTGTGATGGGCTCTCATAAGCTACCTTTGGATCCAATCACAATAGATCGCTTTAAAGAACTTATCGGTGATAATATTGATTTTGAGCCCAAAAAATATAACCTGCTTGCTCAAGCTATTTTATCCCTGCTGGCATCGATGTGTAGCATTATCAATAATGATTTTTTTAATTTAATCTTGCACAAACAGCCTGCGCTTGCGCAAGTAAAATTGGCAAAAAAGGATGGCTGCTCCTTGTTACATATTGCAATTGAAAATGGACAATACGAAAAAGCCAAAAATTTAATTGAGATGGGTGCCGATGTAAACTTAGTTGATGTTAAGATAACTTCTAAAATGCAAAGTAAAAACCCTCTCTACAATACATTCAATTCTTTATACCCTTCCCCCTTACATCTAGCCTTAGAAACCATGAGGAATGATGCAGACCAGCAAATCAAATTTATTGAATATCTTTTAGCGAAGGGAGCCAATCCGCAACTTGAATGTCTGGATCGTGATACGGACCGAATGGATAGCACGCCTTTGATGTTATGTATGGAAATACAAAAGATGATTGATCATAAAAGTGCCCATCATGCTCGCGTATTTGAAATGTGTCAGAAAGTTATTCATGCCGCAGATCAATTCAATCACTCCACGCGAATGTCATTGACAACGTAATTGACGAATATTAACGCATTTGAATTTCACCCACTTTGACATCAAAAGGTAAGCGATATAACCCACGATCCATACCATAATTTAACCGATTAATAATAGAAGTCGGATAATCGAGTGACAAGTAATCATCTTTCGAGCGGTAATAAGCGCCCACATATGCAAATCCATCGACGTTTCGATACATTTTACCTACTGCTTCTTCAATGGATCTTCCAGCACCTGTGATGACCGCTAAATTCCAATCAACGCCTACGGTTACTAATTTACCGCGTTGATTGCGGCGAACATCCCAAAGCCACAAATCTTTCTCAATATCCGGACGATAGTCGATGGCAATATCGGCTGATACTTGTTCAGTATCTTCATCACGGCTTAAATTAAATAAACGCACAGATGTTGCTACCGTCCCTAAAGTGAAAGGGGATTCTTTTCTAACAATTTTTTCAAAAAATTTAGTTGCAGAACCGGTTAAGGCTAATTCAGTGAAAATTGAATTATATCCTGGACGATTTGAACAAAATTCACCAAAATACATTTTTCCATCGCGACGATTAATTAAAACCGAAGCATCCCAAATGAATAATCCTTTATGTTGGCGGGCCATGGCATCGACAATGGGTGGAAAGCAAATTCGGTTAATGCGATCATCAAGTTCAGTTGGAAAAATTAAATCTTCTGAACAGCCCGTTTGAATGGAAATATTACCACTGCCAAAGGATTTATTTTCAAAATTCATCGTGGTGGCTAGGGGAACGCCATCGTAATAAATTTTTTCCGGCGTTAATTCTATAATGGAGGGAATAAATAGTTCTAAAATAAAACCCATACGCTCATATTTTTGAGGGAAATTATTTAACATTTCTATAATTTGCCCCTTGGCGAAAACCGCATCTTTCATGGTTGGAACAAACGTTTTTGCATGATCACTTTTACCTTTAAGCACCCAAATTTCATTAGTTTCTTTTAAAAAAGCGATAGCTTCAGCAACTTTTGAAAATTCTTTAACTAAGGGAGTATTTAATTTTTGATAATGTGTTTTAACAAATTCTTTTGCATGTTCGCGATCGATTTCAAATAGATAATCTTCCTTGGTAGGAAAATTTCCATGAAAATCAAGATCGCGTACTTTATCAGCCCAACGATACAAATTATTTTCTTCAAAAAAAAGAAAATATTCCTGAGGATTCTTGACTTGTCGTAGTTGTTCAATAACACGATTGGCAGGTTGCAACTTGACCATGTTTTTAAAAAGTTTAAGGCGTCTGTCGCGCAATACATCACTTTCTGTTGCGCGCTTTACCTCTTCTTCCATGACATATTCTTTAATGTCTTCGATTTGTCCTACAATGACTTCATTCCCTTCTTGTTGCAATCGGTAAGCTATCGGTAAGCTGAGTCCACTATAAGTAATAAAAACATATTTCATCACAAAGACCTTCATGTTATACATCGTAATATTTTCAACTAAACCTAATCTCAATATATCCTGGCAAAAATTAATTTCATCCTCTATCCCAATATCGTAACGCTGTACATTGTTTTATAAATCGATCAGCATTCGCTTTTTCTAAAAGAATACAACCTTGGTCAAGTAGATCTATAAGGCCGGCTTGCTGAAATAAAGGGAGTGATGATGCGACGTAACCAATAAACTTGTGATGATAGAATGCATCTACGATAAAATCGCGTGTTGAAGGAAATTGTAAAAGTGCATCGATGCCTTTCTTTGCAACAATTAAAACCACTGCATCATACAATACAGATGGTCCACCATTAATTTGTTGATTGACTTCAATTTCAGTACCATCACTTGCTCGTATGCCACTAATTTTTGGGGCAATCACTTCAAATGAAGCTTTAATTTTTTTAAGGACTTTTTTAATATCAGTTAAAACCTTGATATCCGCTCCTTCTGACACAAGAATGCCTAATTTTCTTCCTGTAAAGGTATGAGGGGCATTTGCAAGTATGCTAAGCGCAGGTGACTTTTTCAATTGGGTGTTAGTAACCCTTAAGCTTTGTGCAGGTTTCGGCAACTTTGCTAACCCTAAATTTTGTGCAACTGCTGTAGCAAGCTCATTATCTATATTCATTAAGTGAGACACCATGCGCTCGCGAATGATCGGTCTTTCAACTTTACTTAATTCGAACACCAGTGCATTGATAATGTGTTGTTGTTCCCGTGTCGTTTGGCTAATGAAAAATTGACGAGCTTGACTGTAGTGATCGGCAAATGTTTCAGAACGAATGCGTTGCTTTTCACCCTGCTCTTCGGCTGGATAAGAATGGAAACCTCGCAGAGGATTTTCACGCGGTCCGCCTTCTTTACCCCAAGAATTAGGTTCATAGTTTGCTCGACCTTTAGGGTTTGTCATTGCCATATGCCCATCTTGCTGAAAAAGGTGCATAGGACATTTGGGTGCATTAATGGGAATATGGGTAAAATTGGGGCTTCCCAATCGTTTTAATTGCGTATCAAGGTAAGAAAAGTTACGTCCCTGCAAGAGTGGATCGTTAGTAAAATCAATACCAGGAACAATATTTTGGGTACAAAAAGCAACTTGCTCGGTTTCTGCAAAAAAATTATCAACACGGCGATTTAAAACTAAACGCCCAACTTTACGAATGGGCACTTCTTCTTCAGGAATGAATTTCGTCGCATCTAAGACATCAAAAGCAAATCGTTTCGTAAAAGACTCATCAAATAATTGTAAGCCAAGTTCCCATTCGGGAAATTCCCCTTTAGCAATGGCATCCCAAAGATCACGACGATGAAAATCAGGATCAGCACCATTGATTTTTACCGCTTCATTCCATAAAACAGATTGCATACCTAAAAGTGGTTTCCAATGGAATTTGACGAAAGTCGATTTACCATTTTGATTAACAAAGCGAAAAGTGTGCACTCCAAAGCCTTCCATGAATCGAAAAGAACGAGGAATAGCACGGTCAGACATAATCCACATCACCATATTCATGCTTTCAGGCATCAATGAAATGAAATCCCAAAAATTATCATGCGCAGTTTGAGCTTGTGGAAAATCAGAATCAGGCTCTGCTTTTGCTGCATGGATGAGATCAGGAAATTTCATCGCATCTTGGATGAAAAAAACAGGTATATTGTTTCCAACTAAATCCCAATTTCCTTCTTTGGTATAAAATTTTACGGCAAAACCACGGACATCGCGCGCAAGATCAGGCGATCCTTTATTGCCAGCTACAGTTGAGAAACGCACGAATACTGGTGTTTTTTCATTTTTTCTTTGGAAGAGATCAGCGGCTGTAATATCAGTAAGGGAATCATACGTTTGAAAATATCCATGCGCACCATACCCCCGCGCATGGACGACACGTTCAGGAATACGCTCATGATCAAAGTGAAATATTTTTTCGCGGAAATGAAAATCTTCTAATGTGCTTGGACCTCGGGAACCGATTTTAAGGGTATTTTGATCATCGGAAACCGGCACACCTTGTTGTGTCGTGAGTGTAGGAATGCCAGATTGAACAATTTGATGGGTTTCATCTCCTTCCCCAACCTGAACGACTTGATCCACAAATTGAAGTGTTTTATTATTTTTTGTTGGTTTGGTTAAGACTCTGGATTTAGCTGATTGTGATTTTTTCTTCATGACTTATCCCTATTTCTGGTATTCAATAAAGCAGCTCTTCCGGAGCCTAAGTAGTGTAAATTTTAACATAATTAAACAGAGAATAGCGACCGGACAAATAGGGCCTCACTGTTTATGGAAGCGGTTAATGTTATTGAGTGAGGATCACCTTCATTAACCCTCACTATGCGCCTAAACGGTTCACTTCCTTATGTGAACCTTATTTATTTAAAACAAAAGCTTGTTTGAAAGATTCATCACTTGCAAACTTATCAAAATATTTTTCGGTAGACGTTTTATTAATGGAAAAATATTTTAAATTAGCAGTGATGCCTTTTAACTTTTCACTTTCCTGTTGACCGATTTTTTTAATTTGGTTAAGTGCTTCAGTATGTGATTTGGTTTTGTCAGAAACCTCAAAAATCTCATGAATTTGTTTCGATACACCTTGCGGAACGAAAAACACTTCTGAGCCTAACTTCATGTTAACACGGCTTTCAAACAAGCCAAATGACCACTGTGTTTTTTTGATTGCATCTTTAATATTTCTTAAAGCGCCTTTTGCTGCAAGGTCATCTGGAGTGAATATTAACTTTTCTAACGCTACTCTTTCGTCACTGTTTAATTGCGACTTAATGGTTCGCCAATAAGCAGAATAATTACTTCGCAATTCTTTTAATTGCCTTTCATTCAATATATCGGTAATAAATAAAAACCGGTCTTTCGGGGGTAACTGAGTAAGAACGTAAGAGACGTAGCATCCTGAAGCAGTGTCCATATCCTTATGTGAAACCAGATCATAAAAGGGCGTCGCCAAAGCAGGATTGTTAATTAAAACTTCAAACCAATGCGTAAGATTTTTCTCTTTAAGCAAAGCAATAGTTTGATAAAAATAATATGAATCGTTAAATGATGCATAGGCTTGCTTATCGAGCCGTCCGTTTTCATATAAAATGATAAAGCCTTGAAAGCGTTGTTGATTATTACCAAGCGCATATAACACAGCTCTAAGCGTGTCGTCAGCCAGCATTTCTTCAGTAAGTCCATCCTTAAATTTATAATTCATGATTTGTGACAGTTGATAAAAGAAAATATTATTTGATAAAATTTGGGTATAAAATTTTTCCATTTTCAGTGAATGTAATTGCAAAATGATATCACGCATCTCAGCATTAAATATAATTTTACCTAATTCCTTTTTATGATTGACGCCTGCTTTAAGCAAAATATTAATCGCCTTACATAAAACAGGGGAGGCAATTATCTCGGCTAATTTAAAATCATCCATATTGATGTGATAACAGTTAATAATTGCATCTGCACTATCGGGATAATCGATGAGAATCTTATAAGATAAATTATTATATAAAATTGATAATGTTGAAATAATAGTAACTGCTTCAACCAGTTTTTTACTTTCACAGACTTTCAGCAAATCATGGTAGGAATATGTATTTGACCGCACCAAGTCAATCAGCGTTTTAAGTGTATCTTGATTCTGGATGGTAGCAAGCGCAGAACATAAGATGGGGTTCATGATAAGCGACAAGTAATAGTTTTCTATATAATTGCTTTCTAAAAGTAAAGTCATTTTAACGAGACTTTCATTTTTATCATCAAGTAACGACAGGATGTATTCATTTAAATTCTGTGCGCCAAATATGGTAATTGCTTTCGCTAAAGAAGGATCTTTAATGACCCTTTGGTAATATTGTTCTAAATGTAAATCTTTCAGATAGAGCATGGCACACACCATCTCATGTGTAGAAGCTACTTTAATAACTGCCTTAAGCGCTTCATCATCTTTATAAGCATCCAACAAGAAAATTTTGTTTGTCGTATTAAGGGCTGCTATTAATTTAATGGCGTTAGTGTCGCGCAAATATTTTTCTATCTCCTTTTGTCGTCCGGCAAAATACAAAGCGGTGATTGCAAGTGTTATTTCTTTGTCATTTCGTATTTGCTCATATGACATACTAAGATTAAGTTTCGCTGCAATTAATAAGGCACAAAGCATGACCGCATTAGTTTCATCCGTGCTTGAGTCTGGTGGTGAATTAAGAATGGCATAGGTATTAATGTAGGGATCGAGTTTTGTCTTGATTAATTGCGCTTCAGTCAAGATACTTGCTGGCCTTAAAATTGCAGGTAAACGTATAAAACCACTTTTACAATAAAATGCTTCTGGCATGTATAATATACGCTTTAGGGCAATGATATCGTACTGCTCTAAAGTTAAGGGATGACCACTTATTTCATTTGCCACGTAGGCCGTCGCACCCGTTGCACTTTTCCCTAATTTTTTGGGAAATTTCTTAGAGAATCCAAAGTCAATGAGATGAACATGACCTGCTTCATCAATCGTTACATTATCTAACTTTAAATCCAAATGCGCATAAGGCGTATGCGTTACAGAGGCAAGTCCCGTATGTAATCGATAAAGTTGCCAACAGATTTGAATGGCTATTTCTAATCGTCGTTCAGCAGTTAAATTGTATGGATGAATATTAATAAATTGATTAATATTCGAGCCTAAATATTCAATAGTTGTGTAAAATTTCGAATCAAATAGTGAGTTATTGTCCCCACCGGTTGAAGACAAATTATATATTCGCTTATTCGCGCCTGCAGAAAGATATAAATCATTTAATATTTCTGCTTCGACCCGATCCTCGCTTTCCCGCTTACCCACTTTGATAATTAAAGATGTGTTATCTTCACTTTTTGCATACTTAACTTTTCCAATGCTACCAAAATGGATGGTTGAATCACTCCCCTGCGCTAGGGCATAAATAGTGCCGTTTATTTTAATAAAAGAATGCGTTGTTTGGTACGAAGTAGAAGGTATTGACTCCATTCTAGCGGTTAGGCTGTTATTTTTATCTTGATAAAATGAATAGGGTAATTTACTTCCATCTGGGCGATGGTCTAAATAACGGTGAGCGATCTTCCATTCATCAAGGGGCACATTAAATTGCAGCATTCGAATACTCCTGGTTTTAATTTTACAGCACAGGCATAAGATGAAATTGAATAGCGATTAATCAGCTTATCCAGTTCACACTTTTATATTTTTAAGTATTTTCTAACTACTATAACGTTTGAGTCAATGAACATCTAATAAAGATGTAGCTAAGCTTTCCGCAGCTTTTTAAATTTTTAAAAAGGTTATCCAGACTAAGTAATAAGCGTAAAATAATGTATTATTTGTCCCTTCAATTATTTTTGGTAAAGACTTTTATGTTAAAACCGGTTTTTTGCATAGGGGGGGCGACAATCGATTACAAATTGCAATCAAAGAATGATCTTGTTGCGTCGACTTCAAACCCCGTCAAGTCCTACGCCACGTTTGGCGGCGTTGCACGAAATGTAGCCGAAAATCTTGCTCGCTTTAGTCAACATGTTTATCTCCAGTGTGCTGTGGGAAATGATTTAGAAGGCCATCAACTTTTCGCATTAATGAGCAAATTAGGAGCCAATATCGAAAGCTCTATAATCCTCGAAAATACTAGTACTGCTCGCTACTATGCGATTTTAAATCCCAATGGACATTTGCATATTGCTCTTGCTGACATGGATATTTTTTCTCATCTATCCGTATCATTATTGGCGAAACACTGGACACAGTGGGATGCTCATACGCTTGTTTTTATCGATACCAATATGCCTTCTGAAGTCATCGAATTTGCTCTAACAAAGTGTCAAAATACAGGCGCTTTGTTATGCATCGATCCCGTATCCGTTGCTAAAACAACTAGATTGCCCAACTCTTTCAAAAATATTTTTCTCATTAAACCAAACCAAGATGAGGCAAGTGAACTTTCTGGCATACTGATTGAAACGCCAGAAGATGCGATTAAAGCAGGGAAATTATTGCTTAGACGCGGCGCTATGAATGTGGTTATTACCTTAGGTCACTTAGGTTACATCCTTGTTAATGAAGAAGTACAAATCCATTATAGCATTCAATTGCCAAAGCGAATTAAGGATGTAAGCGGTGCTGGAGATGCCTTTATGGCAGGCATTTTATTTGGTTTACAGCGCAACTTTAGCATGAGCCAAGCCTGTCGATTTGGTGAAGTAGCGGCTTACTATACTTTACAATCCACGCAAACCGTCTGCGAAAATATTACAGAAGCGTGTCTTCATCAACCCATTTATGAATATTGATTTCTTCTTATCGATAAGTTTTTTTTTATTTTTTAACGCCCGAATTTAATGCAATAAATTCTTTGATTCCCGAAAGGACAGCTTGAATGGCTGCAACCTCTTTATCTTCATGACGATAAATTAAACATAAATCATTACCATAAAAAGGTGCATCGTTTATTCGTTGCAAACTTTCCGCATAGAATGCTTGCGCAAAACACGAAGGTAAGATACCGACACCGTAGCCATTCATTACAAAATGGGCAATCGCTTCTAAGCTATTTGAATGACTTACATGGGCATAGCCATGATAATCTTTTTCTAATTTTTTTAACAAAGCTTTAGTTTGTAAGATAGTTGGATCGCAGATAATCACGGCTTGCCCTGATAATAGATTTTGCTGATTGGACGTGTTTGTACTTGACCAGAAAGACAAGTCTGTTGTACTAATTTTACGAATAATTAAATCAGGCTGTGCAACAGGATTTAAGACAATACCAATATCAACAGTTGCATCAGTCACCCACTCTGTAATTTTTTGCGATCTTTCATTTTGCATGTGAACTTCAAGAGCAGGAAATTGGCGTAATAAATTTGAAAAAATTGTTCCAACAAATGGAATGAGAGTTGCGTTACAACCAATCGTAACGCTACCTTTAATTTCCTGATGAGAAGAAACGACATGGGATCTAATATCTTCCCACTTATGTAGTAAATCTTTTACATATTGGAATAATTCAATACCAGCTCGGGTAAGGATTAAGCCCTGCTTTCGTCGATAAAATAATGTGGTGTTGAGGGTAGTTTCTAAGCGTTTGATAGCCATACTTAAAGAGGGCTGACTCGTATGAAGTTTGATTGCAGCACGAGAGAAATTAGCAACTTTTGCTACTTCATAAAAATAAGTTAATTCAGTTACAGGGGGAAGCACCATAATTTCTGTAGTCTCCTAATATTTACACTTTTGAGCAATTATTCAGTAAAGACATTCTTAATATTTTTATCGCATGCCTTTTTTATTGACACAATATTCATCCGAGTGATGTTGCTGATTTGTATGGGAATGTCGATCTTGCTTCCTATTAAAAAATTGTTTCCAGCGTAGTACACTTACGTTGACATTTTTATTTACCACAGATTGTTGTGTTGACACATTGGATGGAGTGATGACAGCAAAAATTTCTTTAGTTGAGCTCGCAAACATAGGATCACTAAAATTGTATTTTGCTAAGACACGCTCTAACGCATGCCTGCCTTGATATGCTTCAACTTGATCTTTTACTTTTGAAATGGGTAACATAATCATTGCAGCAACTGTAAGGCCGATCAATGCAACAGTTCCACCAATAATTCCTGCTGTAACTAAATGCATAAAACTAAATGCGATGCGACCCCGACTTAACCATGGTGAGCTTGCATCAAATTCAGAAATGGACTGGTATACCTCTCCTACTGTCCAACGCGCTATGTTTTTAAAACCGGTTTCAAACAATTTTTTAAATTCATCATAGGAAGGGATGTGGCAGACTGCCATGAACTTTTCCTTCAAGTCATCAGCTTGTCTTGGCATTGTCATTCCTTTGTTAAATAAATAATTTTTCGACTAAGTTAGTGAGAGAATAATATTTTAATTAATTTAATTTTTACGATGAACTACACTATCTTAATTGCGTATCTAAAGTAAGTTAATATCGACTAAAGTCAAGTCCCAGGGTATCCAACGATTAACTTCTCCATTCCCAATTTTATTGATAGCCTCCTTCCTTCGCATGACAATGAGGTAATGTAAAGCCATCAATATTAGTGTAGAAATTGGGTCTGCTTTTTAGGCAGCTTACTTGGTAGTAGATAAGAAGGTGGAGGTTAAGTGACCAAAGGGGGAATGTATATCTTTTCCTGGGTTACACGCTTTGCGTTCCACCCTGGGTACCGCTCCACACAGACTGCTACCGACAATGTGGAGCGTGTTAAGTGGGAACAACAGCTTACTCTGCTAAGGCTTATGATTGAGTAGGTGGAATGAGATAAATTTTTTTAACCATTAGTCTTGCAAATTTTTAAATTGTTTTATTTACTTTTACTTGTTTTTTTCTTTTTTGCACCACCACCGGTTTGCTTGTTTACAGTTGCCCACGCAATTCGCTTTGCGGTTTTGCTTGATCTACCTTCTTTTTTCTCAGAATCTTCGATATGTTTGGCTTGACGCTTTTGTTTCGAACTATAAGATGATTTATCTCCACGAGGCATCACTCATTCTCCTGAAATGATTTTATTCTGTATTTTATCGTATTTTTATAGATTTAAATCTTAGGAATTACCCCTAATCATACGCTCATGTGACAAGTTAATAAATTTTCCAATATTTGGCATTAGCTACTGAATATGGGTATTATAAAAACAATTTACCCCATTAATTTATTAACCAGTCGAGACATTTCTTGGATGAGGAAATTACAATGAAACATAGAATCATACCCATTTGGATGAGGCTAACTTTTGGCATTTTATTAATTATTTTGCTTACACTTTTTTGTCTTAATCAAATTAAGCAACTCGGTCCGGCCGCTCAAATCATGCGCGTTTCGGCTGAAGGCAAAATAATGTCTATCCCTGACTTGGCAACAGTAACGTTGGGTGTGGTTTCTCAAGGCGTTAATTCAATTGACATTAAAAATCAAAATAGTGAAAAAATAAATAAAATAATCGCGTTAATTAAGCAACAAGGCATTGATCCTCAATATATTAAAACTAGCGGATTTTATGCTTCTCCTACCTATAATACGATTAACGGTCAAAATACAATAACGGGATATCAAGTCGATCAAACTATCACTATACAGGTTTATAATATTGATAAGTCCCAAGAAAGATTAGAAAAAATTCTCGATAGTTCTGTCAATAATGGCGCAAATGAAATTCGCGGAATTTATTTTAGTTTTGCAGATGTTGATAAATTGAAAATATTAGCGAGAAAACAAGCCATCGCAAAAGCAAAAGAAAAAGCGCTTCAATTAACGAGTGAAGCGGGTCTTAAATTAGGACGAATTTTAAATGTGGTTGAATCATCTAATGAGTTTTCTCCTGCCCCCTATAGCGCTGTTGCAATGAGTGCACGGACTGGTTCAAACATAGCAAATATTGAACCGGGGAATAAAGAAGTAACAGATAATATAACTTTAATTTTTGAAGTCTATTAATAGAGAAACACCATTGGAAAATTCCCGACATGATTTACATTCGTAAAAGTAATGCGCGTGGCAGAAGCCAATTAACTTGGCTTGATAGTTTTCATACTTTTTCTTTTGGTGAATACTACGATGAAAGTTTTATGGGTTTCGGAAGTTTACGTGTCATCAATGAAGATACAGTTAAACCGAGCATGGGGTTTGGTAAACATCCGCACAATAATATGGAAATTATTTCATATGTTATTGAAGGTGCTTTAGAACATCAAGATAGCATGGGAACAGGTTCTGTTATCAAGCCCGGCGAAATTCAACGGATGTCAGCGGGGACTGGTGTTGAACATAGTGAATTTAATCATTCCAAATCAAATGCATTACATTTTTTACAAATTTGGATTATTCCAGAGAAGCAAGGATTAAAACCAAGTTATGAACAAATTACTATTCCTAAAGAAAATAATAAATTAATTCTAATTGGTTCGCGTCATGCACAAAATGGATCAATGACGATCAACCAAGACATAGCTCTATATGTTGCCTATCTTTCTCCCCCTCATCGTATTGACTACGAAATAAAGAAAAAACGTGGGGTGTGGATTCAACTTGTTAAAGGGGATCTTATTTTAAACGGACAATCCTTATCAGCCGGGGACGGCGCAACTGTTTTTGATGAAAATATGATAGAAATTGAAGCTTTGACCGATTCAGAATTATTGTTATTTGATCTAAAAATAATTAATGAAAGTGTTGATTAAAGTAACCACTAGCTTTTCGGCACCCTCTTCATACCGGTCTAGTTTAAACTTATTGCTAGTTAGCTTAATATACGCTCAGCTCATCTCCACCAGAATGTAACTTACTGGCGCAATTGTAATTTTATAATAATAATTAAGAGCTTACGGTGTAAATGATGAAAAAGGCCATTATTCTATTTTCAGGAGGGTTGGATTCTACAACCTGTTTAGCTTATGCAAAGTCGCAAGGTTTTAACTGTTATGCCTTAAGCTTCAATTATGGTCAACGCCATGCTGCCGAATTAAATGCAGCCAAACGAATTTGCACTCATATGGGTGTACAACACATCATCATTCCTTTACCGCTATCCCAAATGGGTGGGTCTGCTTTAACAGATGTGAAGATAGAGGTTCCAGATTTTAAAGGGGGTCAGCAAATCCCTGTAACATACGTACCTGCTAGAAATACAATTTTCTTATCATTTGCCTTAGGATGGGCTGAAGTACTGAAAGCTAAGGATATTTTTATTGGTGTCAGCGCCATAGATTATTCCAGTTACCCAGATTGCCGACCGGAATACATCCAAACTTTTCAAACGCTCGCCAACCTTGCCACTAAAATCGGCGTAGAAGAAGGAGAAGTCAGACTGCATGCCCCTCTCATTTACCTATCGAAAGCCGACACGATTAAGCTTGGCTTATCGCTAGGCATTGACTATCAAATGACAATTTCCTGTTACCAAGCAACCGATGACGGTCGAGCTTGCGGAAAATGTGATAGCTGTGTGTTAAGAATGAAAGGATTTAGAGAAGCACAAGTCAGCGATCTCACATGTTATGTGTAAATGGCTCCTGAGGTTTAAAAAATAAGTTTAGCAGTATTTCTAGATGGTCGATTACGCGATAATAGACCAATACCACACAGCCCAGCTGAGAAACCTCAACAAATATAAACCGCATCTTCTTCAACTTCGCTATAGTTACCACCCGCATCTCGACGACCGTTTATAATTCTACCGCACGATGTTCTAACATTGACAAACCTGTTTACCCATACCATTATGGTGAAATTTTAACCTCCTTATTCACCAGGGTTACGAAAAAGAAGTCAAGGATACCAACGCTTTAATTAAGGATGAATATAGAAATGATAAATAAATTTTCACGTGTGCAGCTATCTGCAAAACTATTGATTTCGGGAACCATCATGCTGCTTCCCTTCCCTCTTCTTGCAGCTTCCCATTCAACTTGCTCAACATGCATTCCGACTGAACGGGCTTATCAAGTCCAGGCGGAGCAACTTTGGACTGCAATAGCGGATTATGACCGAAGTAATACACCAAAGCACTCCGCACAAGCCAAACAAATGCGAGAACAAATCACTGCATTAAAATATAAAAGAGAAAGAGCATTAAAAAATTTGCGCCATTGTGAAATGCGATGCCAAGCACAGAAATCTTATAGCCCGCCAAGACAAGCGCAACCCATTACGGTACAACCTGTACAACCAACCATGATTTACACTCCCACTTATCGAAGTGCGGGTGGCTTGCATGGCTTTGCAGGTGCGGTTTACCAGCAGTTTACCGATAATTCAAGCATCACAACCCATACTAATTATCATACTGGCTACCAAGTTGGCCTGGGCTATAAAATTAAACAAAATGATGCCGACATTAATTTAATTTATACCAATCTGCGCGCCAACGATTCTAGAAACATCAATTCATCTGCGCTAAGCTTATTCCCCGGCGCACCTGGTTTGATTGATTTTGGGCAAAGTACGATAGGCTATACTTACGATTCCCTCGCTCTGACCTTAGGCCAAAAAACTAACCTTACTGATAAATTTAAATTGAATTTTTATGGGGGCGTAAACTTTACCGAATTTAGAAAAAATATCACGCTTAATGGAAATATTTCATCAATCATTTTCTTGAATGGCCAGATGAAAACTTCGTATCGCGGTGTAGGACCCACTTTGGGTCTTGATGGATATTACAGTCCCTTTGATACCATGCCCGGCTTTAGTCTCTATGGTAGCTTTGAACCCACCATGTTGTATGGAACGATGACTAATAATGTTAGCGTTAGTTTTAATGGGGTGACAGTCGCTGCAAGCGCACCCAATGAAAACTTAGTCGTTCCCGTACTCAGTTCAAAATTAGGTTTAATGTTTAGCACGCCTTATAAGAATGCGAATATTAATTTAAAATTAGGTTATCAAATTACGCAATTCTTTGGCATTACGCGTGACACAGTTTATAACAGTCCAACCAATGCAGGGTTACAAGGTGCTTATTTGATCGTTGGCGCAACTTGCTAAAAATACAAGACATTACACATCGCCCCGCAGAGCGGGGCTGATGGTTGCAACGGATAAACCTTTTCCTAAAATTTTATAATCTATTTTACCCTTCTAACATTCATTATCGCTGATGTTATTTCCATTTTATCATCTTTTATTTTATTCATTTCACTTAAAAATTTATTAGCATTTTTTTTGAATGAATAACTTATCGAGATTCAGAATATCTCCTCGACCTATTTGATTTAGCTTCCTATCACTTTCAAGGGTTGCGCTATTTTACGAAGACAAAGCATAAATTTCTAAGATCGGTTACACTGCATCCAAAGGATTACGCAGTATAACCGAAATCTTTTAACAATTAGGCCCGGTTCCCTGAACTTACAATCGAACGATTCGTGTTTTCATTCAACGTTGATTCGTTAACAGTTGTCGGAAGATTAAAGAGACGAATTTTATTCTGATAACCAATTTTAATCATTTCTTCCGGAACAAATCCCGTCATAACTTTTTCAATTTCTTCAGCTTTTTTGGGCAAATGTTTGCTGAGAACTTCGCATCCTTCAGGGGTTACCAAGACATTATCTTCAATACGGATACCAATGTTATGCCATCGTGGATCAACATCTGTGTGTTTGTCATTAATATAGATACCCGGCTCTACAGTAAGCGTCATGCCTGCTTCAAGTGGCGTTGCATGTGAGCCCACATCATGCACATCTAATCCTAGTGCATGGCCTATACCATGCATGTAAAAGGAACGATAAGCTTTCTTTTCAACTAATTCATCGAGCTCACCTTTGAGCAATCCAATATTGATTAAACCCAGCGTAATTTCTTTAGCTGCTAAGGTATTCATTTCCTTCCAAGTTACGCCAGGCTTGATTAATTTAATAACCGCTTCCTGAGCTTTTAAAACGATATCGTAAATTGTGCGTTGCTCAAGAGAATATTTTCCATTTGCAGGAAAAGTCCGTGTAATATCAGAGGAATAATTTTTATATTCAACACCAGCATCAATTAATACCAAGTCACCCTCTTTTACTTGTGAAGCATTTTTCCCATAATGTAGCGTACAACTATTAGCCCCAGCACCAACTACATTGGGGTAAGCAACTTCCTGACTTCCATGATCCATGAAGACATCGATAATTTTACGTGAGAGTTTCATTTCGTTTATACCGGGTTTGCAAATTTGCATCGCCTTTAAATGAGCTTGCTCAGAAATTTCGATGGCATGCTTAATCAAAGCCAATTCATTGGGATCTTTGATTGATCGCATTGAATGAATTATTGGATTTGAATCTAAAATCTTAATCGATTCTCTAACGCCATAATCAAATTCATCCCGTTGACTGCCTAAAATTTTTAGAATTTTCTTATCCAGCTCAAGCGATTTGTTTTGCGCTATCGGGTAATAGATTTTCGTAATGCCATCAAATAAATTTGGTAATTGCGTATCGAAATCTTCACGCGGATAAGATTCGTTTGCACCATAAATTTTCACGGCATTCTCTTGACCGATAAATTCACCCAAAAATGCTTCGGAAATAGGATCCGGTTTTTTATTAAATAAAATATATTCACCCTCTCTCCGTCCTGGAATAAAAACAGCTATCGCATCATCTTCTTCAATCCCCGTTAAATAATAAAAGCTGCTTTCTTGACGAAAAGAATATTCATTATCACGATTTCGGTTTTGTAATGATGCGCCCGGAATAATTACTAAACTATGAGGACCAATTTCTTGAATTAATTTTGTACGTCGTTGGGCGAAAACAGCCGGGTCTTGACTAGGTGCAACAGTTTCGTTTGGTTGATTTCTTAACATGAAATTCCTCTTCTTATTGAGCTTAACAAATTATGAGCAGATAATTGATCAAGTTTTATCATATCTAGAGCTTTAGGCCGCTCTTTCGACAACGCAGCATAGTATAACGACACAGGCTGCGTCTCAACATGACATTTTTAACTGATTTTCACTTCCCTTCAGGCGGAAAGGCTTTTAAATACTGCGCTATCAAGGGGTCTTTGAGTCATCATAAAGAAGAAATTTTCAAAAAATGCTTTCACTTATAAGTTTAAATTATAAAAATCACTTAGAAATTGAAAAACTAAGGCAATCCTTTTAAAGTTGCTGCGTGAAACACGCTTTGCGTTGTATCTAAATTTGATATGCATACATAACTACCGTCTTTTTCAGGAGAATTATGAAGACATCACCTTGGGCAATCACAATCGCTTTATTTATTTCAGCCACACCCGTACTTGCTGATATTCTTATTTCCAACAACACCAATGCTTATGGCACAGCTTTTATTCGAAATCGTCTCAAAACAAGTCCTTGCTCATCATCGCTAGGCAAGGGTGGTATCGCTAACCCGCATCAATCACTTAAAGTACCCGATTCTCTTCTTAATATGTTTTGTAAAGTTTTTGCCTGTGAAGCTCATATTTTTGCAACAAATCATTGTAATAAAAAAATTGCGATTGTAAAAATTAATACGAAAAAACACATTACATCGATTCGCAATTTGGACAGAAAACACTATTTAGTTACTGGCAGCGGCTCCACCATCCAAGTCAACCAACAAAATTAAATTTGGATAAGTTACTTAAGTCACTTAATTGTGCAACGCTGTAGATTCAATAATGATGCTAACAAATACCGCAAATTTGTTTTAAGGTAAGTAGTATTTTAATTTATAAGATGAATAAAACCTTACTTGTTTGACAAGTGACGATTGAATGATCGAAAATGAATTCCCTGTGTAGTGACTAACAAAAGGATTTTGCGATGAGTTACGTAACGGTTGGAAAAGAAAATTTCGAAAATATCACGCTGTACTATAAAGACTGGGGCAAAGGACAACCGATTGTTTTTAGCCATGGGTGGCCATTAAACGCGGATGCTTGGGAAGATCAAATGCTTTTCTTGTCATCCAAAGGCTATCGATGTATTGCACATGATCGCCGTGGGCATGGCCGCTCAAGTCAAACAAGAGAGGGAAATAATTTAGATACCTATGCCGATGATTTAGCCAAACTCGTGATAGAGCTTGATTTAAAAAATGTGATCCATGTCGGTCATTCAACAGGTGGTGGGGAAGTGGCACGTTACATTGGCCGTCATGGAACAACACGTGTAGGAGGCGCTGTTTTAATCGGTGCAATTGCGCCACTTATGTTGAAGACGGTTTCCAACCCAAAAGGCTTGCCGCTCGAAGTATTTGATAAATTACGCGCAAATGTGCTTGCTGATCGTTCTCAATTTATGAAAGATCTTAGCGAACCTTTCTATGGTGCAAATAGAACCGGCGCCAAAGTCTCTCAAGGTTTACGTGACTTTTTTTGGTTGCAAGCAATGCTTGCTAGCATGCCTGCAACTTACGAATGCATAAAAGCATTTTCTGAAACTGACCTCACTGAAGATTTAAAAAAGTTTAACGTACCAACACTAATCATTCACGGCGATGATGATCAGATTGTTCCTATAGAAGCATCTGCCCTACTTTCATCAAAACTTATTAAGAATGCCCAACTTAAAATTTATGAAGGTGCGCCGCACGGCTTAACCGCGACCCTCAAAGATCGCGTTAATAAAGATTTACTAAACTTCATTGAAATGAACGAGAAAGCTTTAAGTGACAGTGCATTAAGCTAATTCGTTAATTGTTAACTCGCATTATTACCTTGTTGCGATGATGCGAGTGAAGGAGACACCTCCTCTACTTACCTTTATTTGATACACCGAAAATTATAAATAAGAGTGATGTTTAGCATTAAGTAAGATTCCTAACTTGAAATGAAAGGCGAATAAAAAAGAATGAAGATTACTTAGAACCCTAACCCCCTAACAAATCAACCAGTATTTTTGATGGGTAAAATCTTGTCTTAAATGAACTTTCAAACCAGAGGCACTCTACTTGGATTAAAGGATAGATGGCCAAATTACATGGCCACCTTTTAAAGTTATTTATTTTAAGGATGGATAAAGTGACGGTGGTGGTATTTCTGTAGAGGCTTGAATATTTTGGTCTTCGACTTGAGATTGACCCGGAGTCGTACTCACCGGATGAAAAAATCGCATGGCATTAACTTTATCTTTGGTTAATTCAAAGAATTTCTGATGAATGTTTTTGTTTCTATCATTAACAACTTGCTCATTAATTTTTTCTTTAACTTTCTCTGGCGCTGATCTGAACTGATGATCTAAAACGAGCGAACATAGTTGAGTTAATAAACTGTCAAGTGCGCTAACCATGACGCTGGCGGCAAGAAAAATAGGGCTAATGCCAAAAATCAAAGTGGAAGATGCCAGAACCAAATCTATACAAATATAACTGCCTACTCGACTGACATAACTGTCATGATTAATTTGACACTGTTCCAGTATCCTTTGCTGCTCGCATTTAACTTCAATGTTATACCTTTGTTGCAAAGGGGGATAAAAAAGATGGGTCAAGCCATAGGTTGAATTAACATCTTTTTCCATCAGTGCAATATCATCAGCAGAAATTACTTTTAAATCGATGAGGGTTTGTTTGATTTGATTATAATCATCAAAATAAACGGCTAAAGGTGGGTTTAAATCACTATCCTTTAACTTCTTTTTTAAATCCGCAATGGCTTTTATTTGCTCATTCCATTGTTGATCGATTTGTTCTTGCGAAAGCTCGCTAACACTATTGTTATTATTTAAATTTCCCACAGTTATGTTCCTAACAGTTAATAAATTTAAGGGTATTAAAACATAAAAAAATTGGGTAATCAAAATGCCTTTGCGGCAAGCTGCTTAGGGTGTACAGCATTGCTACAAATGGCATAAATCTTGCTTAAGGACGATAAGTTTTTTCCTCTTCAGATTCATGCATTTCTGTGCATACAGCTTTATCAATTAAAGCATCTCGATACTGCAACCTTAAACTAAAAAAACCATCGTAACATTTGCCAATGCAATCATTATATTGATCTGGAGACAATTCAACATGGGTATAGATTTCATTATCGTCTATTTTTAAACTTTGAATAATTTCATTTTTATATCTTTCAAGCAGCTTATCTTTATTTTGCGCAACAAATTTTAAGGAAATTTCCACCTTATTACTAAGTTTATTAATCACACAGTTAATGTTATTTCTAACCATTTGATGCAATTTTTTAAATAATACATCTTCTAGCTCATTGTCTTTAAAGATAATGCGATTTAAAGCACTTTCATTTAAGCCGGCGCGATGTTCTTGCAATTTCTCCAATTTTTGCCTTAATTCATTTTCTAATTTAAAAAGATCATCATCTACACTAGCAACATTCTTGAGATACCCAATGTCTTCCTGAGATATAATAAACTGTGGTGCAACATTGCTACGAGGTTGATATTGTGCTACATATTCCTTCCAATTATTATTTTCTTCGGGATTATAAATTTTATTCAACCCCAAAAAATCGGCTAATTTGTTTGCTTCTTTATCTTCTATATACCAATTACCAAGGTGTTTCATAACTCGGGTTCTCAGAATCATGTGAACTTAATTTTTTAAATATTCTAGGTGAAGACATATTTTTCCTATTTATTGTTATCAGTAGACTAAGGTGATCATAATATATATGGTTTTTTATACCAGGAATAAAATGATAAATTTGAATGCAACTTAAACTACTGGAAAGGTTAAGATAATAGTAGTTCCTTTCTTTAATTTTGTTTCCAAACTAAGCTTGCCATTTAACTGCTCCATGTATTGTTTCGCCTGGGATAAACCAATACCACTACCTAGTGTTTTATAACTAGCGCCCCGAAGCACCTTTTCAATTTTGTCTGCGGGAATACCACCCCGCAATCCCTGATATAAAGTCTTAACTCTTTATTAAAAGAGGATAACTTGATACTGATATTACGTTTGTTATTTAAAGCTTCATATGCATTATTTAGCAAATTAGACAACATCCTTTTAATGTCAATCTCTGAAGCTTTAATATAACTTTGGTTATTTTTCTGATTAACAATAACTTTAATTTTACAAGGATTTCTCCACCACTCTAACTTTTTCTGCTCAACGACAGATATAATTATAGTAGGTAAAAATAAATGCTTTATCTCATTTGATTGGCGAGGAGGTATAGCTAACGCATGGGGATTTTTATATTTATCTAACAGTTTTCTAGCAATATCCCGCACATTATGTATGGATTCCTTTAAAAGCATACCTTCCTCTTTAGGAATATTTAGAGCACAGGATGCTAAGGCAATCTCCATAACTGCTAAGGGGGATCTAATATCATGCGCAACTTGAGCAGCTAAATCAATTTTTGATTTGATCCTTTCAATAGTGATTAATTCCTTCTGAGCTCGATTTAAACTTTTAATCATAGAATTAAAAGTGGTCGCGAGCTTATAAATTTCATCTCCCCCTGAAATGTTTACCTGCAATTCTAAATTGTTAGATTGAATGATATTATTAGCAATAGTGTTAATCCGATTTAAACGCGCGACCATCTTTCTAGCTAAAAAATTAGCTACAATAAAGTTCATCAGCATTGTGAAAATGAATATTGTAAGCATTGTGTACTTAATTTCTTGAACTTTAGACAAAAGATTAGTCAAAGAAACTTCTATAATAAAATTGTAAAAATACTTTCCATCTTTAGAGACGCCTTTCTGAATACACTCTGGACAGTCTTCCACCATTGTCGGAATTTTATGATTAAATATCATTTTATTTTCTGAGCAATAACTAGGTGATAAATTTTTAATGATATTTCGTCTCCCTTGGGAAAATTGTCCAGAAGAGGTTAAAGAACCTAATTCATAGCCGGTGGGAGTGTAAAGTCCTAACGATAAAATATTTTTATCATTAGCTATCATTTGATGTAGAATTTTGCTTATATATTCTAAATGAATGCTGGATTCTAAAATCAACGTTTTATTATAGTTAGGTATCATTGTAAGTTTGGCAGGTATATCGTAAGGATAGCTTGGAATTATTGGGGTTTTAGCAATTTTGCTGTTCCCTTCAAGTAATAAACGATAATCATTGTTATACGAGAAAAGTGAGTTTTTCTGTAAATGAATGGAAAGGTCTGAAGATCGAATAAACTTTCCTTTCTTATCTATTACGTAAAATCCACTTATACCAAGTTCTTTAGCCAATACACCTAATGCATCATCATTAGGGATTCCATTTGTTTCTTCGATTTTTGAAAGTAACAGTACAGCATTTTTATTAATAAGATCAGTCGCCACTTCTAATTGATGGAAAATACTTCCTATTGTTTCTCCATATGATTTATATTTACTAAAAAATTCTGTTTCAATTTCATTTTTAAAAAAAGAAAATACCTCTAGACTAATTCCCGCACATGCAATTACAGAAAGTAAAAATATTGCAGAGAAAATTTTGGTAGAAAAATTCATTTAGATACCAACGTGGCAGGTTAATCCACCATCAATAGGGATAATTGAGCCATTAATAAAAGCAGACTCATCTTTAATCAGATGAATTACTAAATCTGCTATTTCGTCAGGTAGGGCTATTCTGGCAAGTGGAGTTTTTGCAATAATTTTTTTCTCATGATCGGAAATACTATTTTGCACTCCCATTGAAGTATCGACGTATCCTGGACATACTGCATTACATGTTATTCCATATGCTCCCCATTCAGCAGCAATAGCTCTGGTATATCCAACAACACCATGTTTACTAGCCACGTAGGTCGAGGATAACGCTGCGCCTAGATAGCCTTGAGTCGAGGCAATATTAACAATTCTTCCATAATGCATTTCCTTCATTAAGGGAAGCAAAAATCTACATAAGTTAAATAATCCTTTTAGATTTGTATTGATAATTTTAATCCATTCTTTGTCAGTTACTTGATCGACACGATGAAAGGGTCCACCAATTCCTGCATTATTTATTAAAATATTAGGAATTCCGAACTTTTCGATTACAGCTTCTAACATTTTATTTACTTGTCTACTTGAACCAATATCACATTGTTTAATAATGATAGGTTTAGAAGACATTAAACTTATTTTTAATTCTGTCATAAGTTTTCTATCTAGATCGATCAAAATAAGACGATCTACATGAGCTATTATTTTCCTAGCAATAGCAGAGCCAATACCTCTTGCAGCTCCTGTGACAAGGCCTATACGTTGAATATTATTTCTCATAAAATTTATAGAACACCTTTTTCAGGGTAAATTTCCACGGAGTCTAGCCTTATATCAAGAGGCAACAAGGCAATGTTAATGATATGCTTTGCGACAATATTAGCATCTAACATTTCTGACTTAGAAAATTCAGGGCGTTCATCCCATATTTCTGTAGCCACAGCACCTAGCGTAACGTGTGTACATCTAATTTTATCAAATTTTCCTTCTTCATTTATGACACCCGATAGTCCTCTTAATCCCCATTTGGAAGCGCCATAAGCACCATTATTGGATAAAGGTATTTTATTTGCCACCGATCCAATATTTATTATTCTTCCTCCACCATCATCTTTCATTAAACTATAAGCCTCACGAGAACAAAGAAAAGCCCCATTTAAATTTGTGCTAATTACTAATTCCCATTCAGATAATGAAATCTTTGTAATGGGCTTAAAAATACCAATACCAGAATTATTAATTAATATAGATAATTTAATTTTATTTTTTTTTACCCACTCAAATAATTGAATTACAGACTCTTCATCAGTAACATCTAAATGATGTTTAACGAGACTTTCATTATTAAAATTAATATCTACACGAGAGTAAGTCCTTGAAGTAGCTATAACATTTACTCCACAGTTAATGAATTCATCACACATTACTTTTCCTAATCCTTGATTTGCACCTGTAATAAGAGCATATTTTGGCAGTGGATTCATAAGTTACCTTCTAATTTTAAAATTGCCCAGTAATAACATTCACGCCCTTCTAACAGCTGTGGCTTAAAGAAGAACTTAAACCACTCTCTAGGCTCAAATTTCCAACATTCTTCGCCAATTCCGAAGAATGGTATAAGGCTTTTTTGATCTACATGAAACAAGTATTCTTTAACTTCCGGCACATCATCATTAATCTCAATAAATAAATTAAGTGAATGATTTGTATGTACTATCAAACAAAAGTATTCGTTTTGATCATTAACAATAATTAAACTTCCACTTTTATCAATAAGGGAATAACTTTTAATTTGATATTGAACTATTAATGCATTAAAAAATTTTATAAAAACAGGATCAGTAAGAGGAGATTCAGTATCAACTGAAATATGAGATAACATAGGTTGGGTAAAATCATAATAAAATTTCTCAGCCATTTTACGTGTATAAAATTGAATCTCTTGGGCTAAGTTAGGACTATCTTTTTGAATAAAACAATCTATAACATTATCATTAAAAGCTGTAATAGCTTGGCTATGATCAGCTTGGCCAGTTAATAAGATTTTTTTAATTGGTAGATGTCGTAAAGTTTGACACAATTGAATTCCATTCATTTCCTGCATATGATAGTCAACAATTATAACGCTAATCTCATTTTCAATTTCTCGATGTTTGCTCAATTCATACAAACAGGGCAGATCAAAGTCTACTAACATGTGTTTAGATGTGGAATAAAAATCATAATCTGTGTAACTTTTCAAAAAATTAATCCGAGTCAAGGGAGAATGATAATTATTAAAAAAATTTAGCACTTCTTTAGGTTTGCAAAATTGTTGAAGAGTAAATTGCGGAAGCAATAGATTTAATGATTTTAAAAACAATAGGTCATCATCAATTGTTATAATAGTTGAGGGAAAGAAAAAAACTGGCATAGTTAACATCGACTGCACTCTTAATTAATATAACAAATTTATAATTTTGTTATTTATTATTTATTATTTTAAATTGTTTTCTCACTTCCATTACCACACCCAAAAATGTATGTTGGGCGGAAGCTGGAATAATTCGGTATCCTTCATTCATATGCTTCAAATAAATATGATCATCTTCATAAAATATTTGTCTTAATGTAGCCTCTTCTTGTCCGCACTTATAAACAATTACATAATCTTTATGTGAAATAGCAATAGTTGGGTCGACAATTAATATAGAATCTTTAGCAAATCCGCTCCAACTAACGTCTTCTATACAAAGAGCATAAGCTTGATCACTATAATGATGGTAAATTGGAATTAAAGGTGCATTAAAAAGAAGATCGCTTTTCCAATTAATTATTTGTTGCCATGTTAACTTAGGTAATTCTCTTTTTGGCAATAATGAGTCACTTCTACTTTTATATGAAATATTCAAGTCATTATCTCCAATCAATTGACTAACCGTGATTGAAAAAAAAGCAGCTAAAGGTAGAAGCGTACTAAGGGTTGGATTTGGATTATCACTGTTTCGTATTTTTTTGATAGTACTCGCCGGCAGACCTGTTCTACGTGCTAATTCGCTAGCGTTAACCCTAGCTTTAGCCATTAAGATGTTTAAGTTGTCACTTAACTTTTCGAACATAGGCTGTCCTTAAAAATTCATGGAATCTTAGCTCGTTATCACTTTCATGTCTATAAATTGTCGATATGTAGTCAATTAGTTATATTTACTTATCATAAGGGATAAAATATACACATTAACTTTTTATCAATCTTTCTTTCGACATTTTATTGACAAAAAATCAATATAATGACATATTTCCCAAAATTACTAAGGAATGATTTGAGGAGAGTTCTGCAATGGGCATGCAAAAAAAGCTTCGTCAGCAAATAATAATTTTTTATATTAAAAACACTTCTTTTAATACTTCACTATATATTCGTTACCATATGAAATCTTCAATACCTATTTTTTCTTCCACTCTCATAAAATAATTATTTTGTAGAGCTTACAATTCAAATTCACTACATTTAAAGGAGTCTAAATGTCTGCAACTCAACCTTTCTATACCCTCTTTAAAGATACTTACAGAAAATTTAATCGCATTGAAATTTTTATATTGGAAGCTGAAATTTTTATCAATATCTGTAAAGAGATTAACTTATTTTTTAAAAATGAATATAAAGAATATCTTTACGTAATGAAAACAATCCCAGAAAAAGAGGAATCTATGTTGAGTCATTTTCATATTTGCTTAATCATTAATGACATTCTTGCTTCTACGCATTATAACTTAATGGGAATAGCAGTTTATACTAATACACCCGAGGAAGTGATTACAGATATTATTATCGGTTGCAATACACAACCATCTGCCATCTTCTTACAACGTATTATAGATTTACACAGAACCATACGTGGCGAACTTTATCAATCTATTGCTGCTAGAATAATTCATTCTGCACCTTAGTCCAAAATGTGTATATATATAAACTATAACGACAGAATTATTTATTTTTTTATTCAGGCGGCTTAGTCTAGAAATTGTGAAAAAGAAGCGGTATTCAACCAATATCGCTTAATTCCGCTTAAACGATCAAAATATTTTTCAGTTAAGCTACTAACGTTTACTCATACAACAATGATTTATATTATCTGTTTAAAATTTATAATATTTATTTTATTAACAAAGTATCTTCCACGTGCACAAAATTTAATTTAAATAAGGATCAAAAGATATTTAATAACTAAATCTCTGCCTCATTCCAACACAGGGATAAATTTGGGGCAAGGCTATGCAAAGACCACTCGCCCAAATATTAGGGCTATGCGGACCATCAAGAATTTTCAACGGGATGTTGAAATCTTTTGCTAGTGTTTTTGTTGCTTGGGTTAATGGTTCTTTGCCTACGATTGGATGAATCGTGCCGGTTTCATTGCGGCCTACTTGGAGTAAAATTTCGATATTACCCTTTGGAACACTTTCTCCAGTGCGATAATCTTTTTGCGTGGCAAACATGTCGTAGATAAAACCTTCATAACTTTCTGCTTCCATTTTCATTTTTTGTTCATTTGACAATGAATTAAAATCAATATGAAACTTTTCATTTGGATCTTTTCGCCACGTGTCAGCATGATCATATTTAACATGGTATTTGTCGCCTGATAATGTGACTGGAGGCTCCCACCACAATGCAGGGGATTGAGCGATAACTTTGTCAAATACTTCGGGATACATGCGCGCTGTGTAGATTGCTTGAATTCCACCCATGCTGGCACCACTGATACCGGCTCCTTTGTCCATAACAGATAATCCTGCCTGTCCTACCGCATGCGGCAATTTAGCTAAGCGTAATGCAGTTTCTGCATTACAACCATACTCTCTAAGTCTCGGTGTACCTTGATCAGTTGGTGGTGTAGGTGCAGAGAATATGACGAGGGATGGCTCCATTTTTCCCTTTGCGATTAAGTTATCCAATATATTCGGAGTGGCCAGGCTATTGCCATATGCATCAGTTCCTATATGCATATCACCATCTAACATAACAATTACTGGATATTGATGTCTCGCAGTTGTACTCTTATCATATTCATGAGGAAGATAGATATGTACTATTTCTTCGCCTTCAGAAAGTTTCGGATTTTCATCTTCACCGAGTGGATCACTTAACACATTATCTCTTCTGTATATTCGTCGTTGTAAGGAGCCAGTTTTTTCTTTTTTTGAAAGTGTTGGGTTAGCGAAGACTTCAGCAACGATCTCGCCCTCAATGAGCGGAATTTGTGTTTTAAAATGGTCGGGGCCAGTAAAGTCTGGCGGGGCACTTAAGTTTCTCGGGTCTACTCTATGTATTCCAAGTTCGCTACTCTCATTTGGAAGCATTTGTCTAGTTGCGACCCAATTCCCCTTCTCCAATGGTTTCATTTCTATGATATTGCCAAAACCTTTGTCATCTCTATAGCTAAGATAAAGCGGTCCCTCTTCAACTAAATTTTTTTCTGGGAAGTAAATAATTTCTATAGAGACGTGACTTGGAATAGATTTTTCAGCGTTATCTTCTATCGGATAAACATTGATTTTGATCATACCGTTGTTTTGGAGCTTAACAGGAATTTCAATTGAATCCAGAAGTATTAATGAATTGTGTTTTGCATGCTCAGCGTTTGAATGTTGATTTGTAATAACGTTTGAATGTTTTGAATGGTCAGACTGGTTAATTAAATTAACTTCGACATCGGATGTTTGAATAGATAAACCATCCTGTATTTTTACCGTGCTAGATACTTTAGCCGCTTTATTTTTATCCTCCTTACCTCTATCACCATTCATACATTCACCTCATTTTCACGCTAACCCTCTTACTATTATAATAAAAAACGGGCTGATGTATTTCATTGTTTTTAATTAAAAAAATCTTAAGATCATAGTTTTAGCAGGGCTTAAATAATCTAAGCATCAGCAGTTAAGCTGGTGTAGGCACCCATCATGTGGAATCAGGAGATAATGCTGACCTGAAAGATTTCATTTATGGGAGTAATGCGGCAACGTTTTTATTATTTAAGCCACCGAGCTCATTTACCGAATGGAAAATCTACACCAAAATACACTGCTATTTATTCATTGATTGAGTTCTGCAAAGCCAACCACTATGCCGAACGAATAATTCATTCAATTGCTTCCTTACTTAATACACTGTCCCAAATCTCTTGATAGAGCTTGTCTTTTGTTCAGTATTTTCAATTGTTGATTGAAAATTTAATTTAGTTTTAAAATCCTGAAATTGATTTTGCATGATATTGACTTGTGAAAGTAATTTTTTTTGTTCCTCCTGTAGCTCTGCATTAGAACGTTCTAAATCATGACATTTAATTTCTAGAGCATTGATTTGTAATGGGGCTTTTCGTATTTGCAATTCATGCTCTTCTAAAATATCTTTGCGAAAATATAGACAATTGTCTAATGAAGTTCGACCAGCTTTATTTTTAGTATGAGGATTAGCACCATATAGCAGTAATAGTTTAATAAATTTTTCCGTACAATAGCTATTCTGTACTGCAATATGTAATGGGGTATCTCCATATTCTTTAGTTTGAGCATTAATATTTGCACCATTTTTTAATAAAAGTTCTACAATTTGTAGACGCCTTAATATCTCTTCCTCATTACGGTCGTCTTTTTTAAGTACATAATGTAATGGTGTAGCATTATCATAATCCTTACTATTTGGGTTTGCTCCCTTTGCCAGCAGATATTCCACAATAGCTGGACTATCGTAGATAGCCTCATGTAAAAAGCGTGCATCTGTATTATTCGGAGATATTTTCATGATTTGATTAAAATAATCCCAGGCGTAATTTAATTTATCTATTTCTTTAGGATCTCCTGCTCTCATGGCTTGCAACATTTGCTCATCCGTACAATGATCAAGTTTTTCATTTGTTAGTTTGAATTCTTTATTCCTAGACATGCTTTTCCCTTTTTGTATGATTATAAAAGTATATAAAGTTATATTAAATTTGATGTATCAGTAGGTTTATTTTTTGCGCTTCATTTAATCTAATCTTTTATTGTCGAGATAGCCTATCATTTTTCATCTTTTTAAAATCCACGTGTTTTGTGCTACGGTAAGGGTTAATATCTAGGCCCCCTCTTCTTGTATAACGACAATAAACCGTTAATTCCTTAGGCTGACAAAGACGTAAGATATCCATAAAGATGCGTTCGATGCATTGTTCGTGAAATTCATTGTGGTTTCTAAATGAAATTAAATAACGTAATAACCCTTCACGATTAATTTTTCGTCCTTTATAAGTGATTAATACACTACCCCAGTCAGGTTGATTGGTTACCAAGCAATTTGATTTTAATAAATTAGAATAGAGAGACTCTTCTACAAGCACTGTTTCGACCGTTAGAGAATGAGTGTTCACCGTGTAAGATGAAACCTCGATATCTAAATCATCAATGCAAATGCCTTCAAACCCTGAATAGAGTATTTCATTTCCCGCTAAGGGGAGTGGAAAAATACCCACATTGACAGCCCCACCAACACGCTTTGAAATATCATTTTCAATGGTTGTCTTTATCGCCTCTACATCTTTAAACTTTGAATAGTTGAAGGAATTAAAATAAAGCTTCATCGACTTTGATTCAATGATATTAGGTGTATTACAACCATAAATAATTTGGGCTAATGCAACAATGGGTTTGCCTTTTTCATTAAGCCATGACACTTCATAATGATTCCATAAATCAAAACCCGAGAATGGCAATGGATTGGGCACACCAATTTCATTGCGTTTATTTTTTCTTGGCAGCGGTAAAAGCCTATCCGGATTATAAACGGCGTCATATTCAGATTTTTTGCCAAGTTCAGATATACAAGTGACTTCGAAATCGATCATTGTTATTTGTCGTTTTATTGTTATTTTAATTGACTATATTTTACTGGCAAATTAACAAGTGTAAACCTTAATCAATCGGGGAATGGAGATGGTTACACACAATATTAGATTTATTTCAATCATGATTATTCGAACTAATCACTTAGGTCCTTGATTATTTTGAAATTACTACTTGAAAAGGTGTTATCGACTGTATTTTCAAGGATTTGCGTGCATTCTGAGTTCGTCACCTGCAACTAAAATTAGGTAGGATTAACTTGTCGTTTTGTCTTATCATCCTATTGAATAATGTCGAAGGCTGATCATGATATGGAACAACCCATTCATAGTTTCAACTTTAAATCATTACAAGAGTCGGATTTAGATTTACTTTGTAGATGGCTTGATAATCCGCACGTGAAAGCATGGTGGAACGATGCGCTAACCCATGAGGCGATAAAGGAAAAATATCGGAAAAGAATTGGCGACAAGATCATTGTCCCTTTTATCGTGTATTTGAATAATCAACCAATTGGCTTTATTCAATATTATCTTGCCAACAAGGTAGGTGGCGGCTGGTGGCCGGACGAGAAAGAAGGCACCATTGGGATAGACCAATTTATTGGTGTGAACGAGTTAATTAACCAAGGCTATGGACAACAAATGATAGCAGCTTTTGCGCAGAAAATGTTTAGTAATGCTCATATAAAAAAAATCATCCTTGATGTTAATCCAAACAATGTTCGCGCTATTCGCTGTTATGAAAAAGCTGGCTTTCAATTTGTTAAAAAAATCCTGACCCCAGATGGACCAGCCTATCTCATGGAGCTAAAACGCCTTTAAAGTTTCAGCGGGTGAGGTTTGCAATCATTTGAAAAGGGTGCGTGTGCCCCCCGCAAATAGTTGAGATATTTTGGTCGGAAAACCATTTGATTTCAAACTTCGAAAATAATTTTTCAATCTGTCCTAAATAATGATCCCGGCATACACCACCTCCTTCTAACTCAAATATGCCGTAAGTACCGTACTTTGAATAGAACCCATCATACCGAGATTGATTGATTGGATCATCACTACAGGTCGGTCTTTCTTTAATGGCAAAAGTTTTTGAAAAAACGCGAAGCTTGATTGGAAATGATAATAAGAATGAAATTTTTGTTGCAGAGTGTGATGAAGTTGCGCGTTTCTTAAATAAAGAACCTCGCAAAGCATTGACCATGGATTTTTCTATTAGTAAAAGCAGCGAGAGACGAATTGACTTCTTGTTGACCCAACCTACTTTGCAAATAGAGGCAACAAATGAAATTAGTTTACCCAAAAGATTAGAATCAGTAAGTAAGGTGAGTAAAACGGGACTCTTTCCGCCGAATACTATTCCTAAGGTAGCTACGCCTGCTTCTGAAGTAAGTCTCAACCTGAACCACCGCTAGTAAAGATGGTTAAGTTTGAGAAATATTAATTGGTGTTAATCTAGTTCTGCATGATCATGTGCTGAGAGCGTCTGCCTGTTTATTATTTAAGTAAATTTTTGCACGATAAGTTATAACTCGTTCCGCAAAACACAAGTCCATTTAATTACAATTTAAATGGACTTAGTGCGTATGGACTAATTAGTTTAAACGATAAAACTTAAAAAATTATCCACGAATTGTAATTAAATCTGGATTGTTTAATATAATGACGGCCGCATCAAACATCGCAAGAAATTTCTTTAATTCTTTCGGCGCAGCGGGTGATCGAACTAAGGCCCATGGATCACGAGATCCCGTATCTTTAATGAGTTCTTCTGTATCATCCTCACCGATTTCATAAGCAATAACAGCTAATCGCCAATCATTAAATTGAGCATATAATAATTTTAAGTAATTAATTGCCGCTTGCGTAGATAATTGTGTATTCAATCGATCATCTTGTTTAGCATTTACTTTTAAATGAAAATGTTTAGCGGTACTAGGTATGAACTGCCAAATCCCAGCGGCATTCATTGGGCTTTTAGCTTGAACGTTGTAACCTGACTCAATCAACGGCAGAGCTAGCAAATTATTGGGAATGTCATTATTCTTTAATTGCGTTTCGATATAAAGCTTATATTTTTTCATGCGCTCTAAAGATGAAATTATATAATCTCGGGCTTGTTCGTTACCTCTTATATTATTTATTTCGCTAAGTACTTCAGGTGTTATCACCGTGTTAAGATTTGAATTTTTTACTATTTTCGTAAGTTCCAAAGTAGTAAGGGGTTGCTTTGCACCATGGCTAGTTAGAGCATAAGCTAAGGTGCCTGTGAAAAAAAAGCATGTCACGTACGCACAAATTAACGCGACTTTTTTATTTTGTAATTTTTTATAATCAAACAACATGGTAACTCTCCTATTTAATAGTAAATACTCTTTTTTGGACGATCCTATTATTCCCAAAACACCGCGAGGTAATGCTAACTCCGCCATTGTTGAAGCTGTATTAATTAGACATTGTGCATAGTCGGTGCATGAAGTGTTTTTATGTAATATAAGCGATTCATCACAAGCAAATTCCTGTCTTTCCTTAAACCATTTACACCATGATTTAAACAACGGGTTCCAAAAGCAGAAAAAATTCATGACTGCAAGTAAATGCAACCAATAGGTATCCTTTTGGCGTAAATGCTGCAATTCATGCCGGATTGCAAACTTTAGGTCGTCACTTTTTTGAAGAAACGAGTGCGGAAGGATGACAAAATGCGAGTTTAGAAATGACCAACAAAAAGGAATGGCAGCAGTTTCAGAAAATAAAATAGAAATATTGTTAATCTGACGATGGTGATGCGCTCTTTTTGATATTTTTTTTAAATTCAGGATATTGGCAAGGTATTGAGTGAGAGAAATGGAAAACCCAATTAAAAAAAATATAATCAATAGAATATTGATAGACGGTAGGATGGACGGTGATTGGATCACTTCGATCTGAGAACTAAGTACAGAATGTTTCTCCAAAAATTTCACCGAGGCATGCTTTAAAATGGGTGCGAACTGAAAATGAGTTGTTTCGAAAACCGGCAATCTGGCAAGGATGAAAGGTGTAAGAAAAAAAATTACAAGAGTTATAATGAGCGCTTTTCGGGCAAGTCGTAATTGCTGCAATTGGGTAAGCGCTGTACTGATAAATGACGACTTTAAAATGAGTCGGATAGTCAAATAACTAAGACCTATTGCGACATTTATCATTAAATAAGTATGTAAACTAATTAGACTACTCACTTTGATAACGCCTTTTTTTTGGAATCTAGTAATTGCTGCAAAGTATTAATTTCATCAATTGATAATCGATTTTTATCAACAAGATGAGCTACAAGTTGCGCTGAATTTCCAGAAAAAGCATGTTGCACAATCTTTTTGATTGAATGCGTCGCATATGTCTCTTGGCCTAGCAGAGGTTGGTAGATATGTTGACGACTAACTTTCTTTATACCAAGGACCTTTTTCTGCTGCAAAATGCGGAGCATAGTTGATACTGATGTATAAGCAAGGTCGCGATCTCCAGGTAAATTGGCAATAACATCATGCACCGTCCCCTCGCCTAACTTCCACAAGATTTCCATAATCTCAAGTTCAACAGGTGTTAAATAATATTTTTCATGCATGGGCGGCACCTTTAAAATTAATCTCGAGACATCTTTATAACTAAAATTTTAGTTTTTATCAACTAAATTCTTAGTTATATGAAATAAGGTTATTTTTAACATCTAAAGGAGGTTCAGTAGAACTTGGGATTCGTCCTGCCAATACCTCTTCTCAATAACAAATCTGATAAAGGGTCACATTAAATTATTAATGAGGCATCTTAATTGATCACTCATTATAAGCAGCAAAGGTGATCAGCAGAGCGAGTTCATGAATTACAATTTAAACGGTATTCAAGAACAAATAAATTAGAGTGTTAGTCTTGCGAAAAACTTTTTCACAATTTTGCATAGCAAAATCGCTCAAGCTGAATAAACTGAAAGTTCATTCACAATTTGATAATTTCAAATCTATTTGAGAAACTGAGTCGAAGTGCAAGTTTTTAATATTTAACCTATTGATTTAATCATTGCCAATTTTTACGCATAACTTTCCCCCTGTAGTTTGAATTAAGTCTTCTTCTTATACGGATGGTTTTTCAGCCAATATTCTGCAATCTCACCTCGGGTACAAATCCAAACGTTTTGATACTTTTGTATGTATTCAATAAAACGTCTAATTGATTCCGCACGTCCAGGTCGACCACATAGACGACCATGCATCGCGATAGTCATCATTTTGGGATAACGTTCTCCCTCACGATACAAGCAATCAAATCCTGCACATAGATAATGGAAAAAATCATCCCCTGACATCCATCCCGGATTCATAGAAAATTTAGCATCATTATTATCAAATGTATAAGGAACGACTAAATGTGGCTTTTCCTCTACAAGTGTCCAGAAAGGTAAATCATCTGAGTAATTATCAGAGTCATATAGAAGACCAGCTTCAACCACAAGGGAACGCGTGTTTTTGCTACATCTTCCAGTATACCAACCAATAGGTCGTTTACCTGTACAAGCCTCAATACTGTTAAGGGTTCGAAGAATATCTTGACGTTCAGCTTCCTTGCTTACATTGGCGTAATTAACCCATCGATAACCGTGACCAACGATTTCATGTTTTTTCTGTGCAAGAACGTTAGCCAAATCTGGATTTCGCTCTAATGCTAAACCGGTAGCAAAAATGCTGATGGGTAGATCGAAATCAGTAAATATATTGAGTAAACGCCAGATACCAGCACGACTACCATATTCAAAAATTGATTCCGTAAAAAAATTTCTTGTTCCGATCGATGAAGTTAATCCTGCAATTTCAGCAAGATAGGTTTCAGAGGCCTCATCACCGTCTAAAACATTAGCTTCTGAACCTTCTTCATAATTTACAACAAAATTGATAGCTATTTTGCTGTCTTGTGGCCATCTTGTTGTTGGCGGGAATGTACTATAGCCAATAATATCACGCATACTCATTCTCATTAATTTGTAAAATTGATTTCATAATATGTAGTTATTGGATGATTGTAATCATGTTTTTATGGATTTTTAAATTTTTTTTATTCAAAAATTCATTCAACTTATTTTAACTAATCCACATCCACCAAGTCCTGCGCCACCTGCTTTAGATAATGATGTTGGCAAACAATATGACAGTGACCAGGAAAACATATGTTTAAAAAAAGGATTGTCTCGCAAGTTTTCTAAAACGGAATTTTTTTATAACTTCAATAAACGGTTGCTGATTTGTCCCCTCAACAAAATAATTTAAAGCTTTCTATGCTGCGGTATTTAATCATCCTAATCTATTATTAAAAAAATTTTTATTAATTGATAAGAAATTCATAGAATAAGTTAACTAAATTATTAGTTAACTTATTCCTTAAAAATCAATAATAGAGATATTTATCGAAACTGACGCATAAATTGTTGATGTTCTTGTAAAGCGTCTCCATCTTGTTCATATTTTTTAAATGCATCAAAATTAAACTTTAATGCATAAAATTTATCGCCACAAGTCGCAGAATGTAAATAATTTTTATGATAAAAACCATTATGCTTATGACCATGAGGAATATGATCAAACTTTTTATCGGCCAATGGACTGTTGAGAGCCATTGTTAATAACATTTGGGCGCGATGTTCATCGATGGAAAAATAAGCATGATAAGCGATATTCATAATTGCTTCAGTGATTTTACGAGCTTTTGATTGTGCAAAACACTCGTCGATTTTATCTAAATTTTTAGGTTGATCGTTTTCAGAATAAAAATTCAATGTGGCTTGATTAAGACGCTTTCCATGCAAGAGTTCAAAATCCTGTTGGCGTTCTGATTTATCAAACCGGTAAGTAGTTGCGAGCAATTCACCGAGTTTTTTTACTTCATTATATAGCTCTTCAATTGTGTATTGTCTTGCTTGCATTCTGATCAAGTCCTTACTTAAAAATAATGATGGTAAAAGATGTAAATGAAATTGGATCAATTTAATATGCATTATAGTTGACCAATTCTTTCAAATCGTTAGTCACGGAATTACCCGTAACATCAGCTATTATTAACCAGAATTTATTATTACTAAAGATTTTGTTAGCCAAAAGCGCAACAATTCTCATAACCAACATAGGTAGTTCGAGTCAGTTGATCAAGGATACTAATATCAACCTGGGTCGAGTTTCTTGCATCATACTACTCACAAGATTCCCCATTACAAAATAGAAAGATCTTCTGTACCCAATGACCCTACTTGCCCTAACTCAAAATTGTAAAGCTCGCGTCAACGCCGTAGCACTGACTGTTCTCCTTGCTTTTGGTTTCAATTAAAAAAAGCTTTATTAATTCAGAATTAATTACGAGTCAATTTGCATTAGGGTCTTGGACTTAGTTCAACATGGTCGCTTTCCTTCGCTTCCGTGCGATTTAATATTTGCAATTGCTTATCGATTAGCGCAATGTTTTGCCCTCTATTTTCAACTGTTTCTAACCCCTCAAGACTTTGCAGGAGCCTTTTCATATCGGGTTCATTTTGAAAACGTTGCAAAATCAGACTCTTTATTTCATCTGATAATGGAAGATAATCCGCTCTAAATTTTTCGCGGTGGAGTGAGTCCAATTGGCTATAAGGCTTGAGGACAGTCTCCAAGGACTTTAAAGCATCATATTGATCCCAAAATGAATTGATTGCGTTAGGAGTTCTTAAATCACTGTGCCCTTCATGGACGAGGGATGATTTTAATAATGCAATATCATTTAATGATTGATGCTGTAATATAAGTTGCTGAAATTGATCCGTGTTGAGATGACTTAAAGCATTGTTAAAAATAATTCTTTCTTTATCGCTTAAAGTTGAATAACTTCGTTCCACCATGGCAGGGTTAGGATTACTTAAATATTGCCATTCTGTTATTCGGTTCTGTACCAGGGAAATTTCTTGTGCCAACTTTGGATTAGAGCGAGCATAAAGTTGATAGCTCACGTTAAGAACGTCAATAAACATCGCTCTATCGTCAAAAGTTTGATGTTGCAACATAATTTCTTTTTGATCTTCAATCGATAATTGAGAAAATTGCACCCTAAAGTTATTTTGTTCATCGCTATTTAAGGCTGTGAAATTAGCTACTAACAAAGACATACCGCGTCGTTGCAATTCTTGATCAACGTTCTCAAGCTTTTTAACATTATCAGCCATTTCCTTACTTAAAAAGAGTGTTGATGTTGATAAAGTCCTATCGATTTTTGCCAATTTTCTGGCATTTTTTAAGCTTTTTTCTAGAGGAACCGCTCGTTCTTTATTTATTGTCTTTGCTTTTGAAACAATATCCTTATCCGAACCATACTTATTTGTTGAAATTTTGTCATGTAATATAGTACCTGAAAAACTAGAGGCTGATAATGCGGTAATGGCTCCTACAGCTCCCGTGATGGCAACTAAGGCGATTGGCATCATGCCTGCAGTCAAGATTGATCCAGCAATAACTGTCAGGCCTATGATAATTGCAGCGGCCCCGAAAGCCATGATTTTCCAATTTTCTTTCCAAAATTGTGACATGGGCGAGGTAAAACGATTGATCGCTTTTAAAGTTTTTAAATCACCATTAATGGTTACACGATCTACAAGACTCTGTCCTTTCTCAGTTCTAGCATCAAGCTTGGGTTGAGTTATTCTATTAATGCTTTTCCATTGCGGAGTTTTACGTAACGGTTGAATGACTTTATCGGTAAGCAATTTGGATTGTGTTGCGGTTGCATTGATTCTTCCGGTTAATATTAATTGATCAGTCATGTTGGTTGCAAAAAGCGCGGTTCTAATTCCATCCCTTAATGTCTGTGTATCTTGATAAAATTTAATTGGGGGATCATTTGCATCTACTAACATCCAATTTTTTTTAACAGGATCAAAGCCGATGCTAATAGCATGCACATTAGCATCTAGACTAATTGATAATGGAGATGGATATTTATTTTTTTCAACGATGTTCTGCAATGTATCCAGCAATACTAGTAATTCATCTTTATTGTAAACACCGGTAAATTGGTCAGCGATGACGATGCCCCCTGCTTTAGCTAAAGATTCAGGTGTGACGATCGACATGGGTTTAGTTAGCTTATCTCTTGGAAGAGGCGTATTTTTTTCGTGTAAAGATTTATGTTGATGAACGTTTTGGTACATTTCAACACTATCTAGAAAGGGCTTAATTTCTAAATTTTCTACTTCATCTCGGGTCAATTGAATATTTACGTTATTTTCTAACCATAATTGTTGTTTTTTATTAAGTGGTAAGTTAATTTTTGATTGTTGATTAAGTCGTATTAAATCTTCATTGATCCTAGCTTCGCTTAAACCCTTTAACTTTTCTTTAGCTAGCTGTATAAGTAATACTTTTTTATCTTGCGCTTGATCAATTGATTTAACTAAAGTAGTAGGCGTATGATTTTTCATTCTAACGAGGCGATTGTTAAAATTATTTAATTCTGCGAGATTTCCATCCGCGTCTCTTTTTTCATTCAAGAGAGCATGGGCGGCTAGCATCCCCACCCCGTGACACCACCCTTGTGATTTGATTTCATAACCCAATGCGTTTAAAGAATCTTCTATCCAATCTTGCGTATGATTTTTATTTTTTGCGACAGGTAAGGGATCCAAATTCAAGTTGTAATCAACATCTTGTTGCTTCAATAAGGTGATGATTTTTACATAGGATGGATTTTGGGTATATTTTCTCTGTCTAAACGCAAGGTCAAGAAGGGTTATGCCATCATAGGTTTCATAAAGATTAATGCCCCTATCTTCTAACATTTTTAATAAAGTAAAGTTCCCTTGTTTAACTGCAAAATAAGCGGGTGAGAATCCAGCCTTCGTTCTTAACGTGACATCAATGATAGGATTAGCTAGTAAAGAGATTATTGCTTTATCGTCTTGATCCAAGATAGCGAGGCAAAGCTTTGCTGTAAGGATTTGTTTATCATCTGGCATAGAAAAGATATGCTCATGTTTGGATAAGATAAATTAAGTATAGTCGATTATTTTTCATGCAACTTTATGTTAAGTACATAATTACATTGGATTTTTATAATAGCGAAGACTCATAAAGGTAGGAAGTTTAATAGAAGGAACACAGATTCGGTTTACAGCTAGGATTTAATTTTATTAATAAACCAAATTATAAAGCGGTAGGATATGAGCGAAAGCCAAGCGAACTACGATCCAAAGTTACCAATCCTCTTGCCCCTATGAAAATAAACCAAAAACCTAAAGCCTGTAACAAATGATAGAGGGAATTATGATTCAAAAACGTAGGGTGAATATTAAATCCAGTCTGCTGAACTGCTGCAGCAAGAAAGCTAATTAAAATTCCAATCATTATCCAACGAAAAGAAGTTATGGTGGTTTGTATTAATTTATAAATCATCACGATGAGAAAGAATAGAATAGCTGGAAGATAGTTTAAAACAGCAAGGGAAAAATTTTGGGTATAAAAAATAACAGCACCTGCATAAATCAAAAACAAGCCACTCGAAAAAATAAGCCACTTCGAGAGTTGCTTAGGACCATGAAGAAAAAATCCGCCTAATAACCAACAACTCACCGCAGTGATGCCAATTGCAAGAAGAGTACCTACCCATAATAAGTGATAACCTAATGTCGATTTATCAACAAAAAATCCATGCACGGTGCCGCCGAGAAATGAAGCAACGGCGCCCGATAGATAGAATAAACAAAAGAGTAAGATAAGCATATTTTTCTTACCCACGCTTATATATATATTCCAGGCAAAGCCTAGAGAAATCATAGCAAGGACATAGTCGGTCAGCGCAACACTCGGTTCGTTCATCTAGGCCTTACCTCACTATTTTGTAGACCGATAATATATATAGAATGGCAGAAGCAAACCTGAAGCACAATTTGATTATTACTCATAAACTTTGCACTTAAGTTGGCATTCATTACGATAATCTAGCAAAACTAGCCTCGTAATGGGTATGTGGTGATTATCATTGGTAATGCATTGAATAACGTACATGTACGATCATAAAGATTAAGTAAGGTTTAAGCGGAAGACATTGCCAGAAGGTAAAAATTTTATTATCTTTTAACGGAATTCATTTTCTAAAATACAAAGGAATAATAATGTTCACACTCAATCAATTTTCATCTCTTTTCTTAGCCTGTATTGTAACCAGCGCTGCTTGTGCTCAACCTAACTTAGTTCGGGTTTGCTTAGATATTGACAATAACCAATCACAGGCTCATTTTCGGACTGGTTTTTACAGCACTGATTTTTTTGATGATGGCAGCGCAACGCGATATATACAAAATGGTAGAATATGCCAGGAACATTTGTATAAACATGGCCCCAAAAATCTTACGGTCTGGGTAAAAGGATCACAAGCCGGTTATGGTCAACCCACCACAATTACGTTAGATAAAACGTCGTGTGAAAATTTTTATACTATACATAACTCATCTGTATATAAAAGTTATCGCACCAGCAATACAAAGGAGTTTTGGAATTTTCGTTTGATCCAAACAGATTATTTAGTTTTTAACTTAATATGTGAACGCCAATCCTAACGGATAGAGACGCGACTTTGAATAAAATCAACGTCGCGTCAGATAATTTCGACGTTTCTTAGCAAGAAGGAAAAAAATAGTCAAAGAAAATCGTTACAATGCATTCTCTTCGTTAATACTTTTAAAACATTCTAGCCGATATTGTATTTGTAACACGGTGCCTGTAACTGTAATTCCTGCTTAGTACGCCGATTCAATTTTTCGGTTCGCCAGTCTCTAATCTATTCGCATAAGATCTTTTTTAAAAAATAACTTACATATTAGTATTTTTTATTTTGAGTAGTTAATTTTATTTCTTCATTTAATAGCTATAGCCTGGTCGCATGGTGGAAGATATTTTATTATCCGACGCATTAGTATCTTCTTGATTAATGACTGGATACAAGGGTATGTAACTTTGTTTATCTTGATCCTCGAGTGAATGAGTCTCTGTATTACGGTAAGGTGCTTGACCTATACCTAATTGCGGAATCAAATAAACTGTGCTGGAACTAGATATTGAAGAGGTAACTGGAATATGAGGGGAATAATACAAATATCCAATTCGAATCAAATCTTTTGATAACTTCTCAGGATGGTTTTTGATCATCTCTAGCAATTGCATTAATTCTTTCTTTTCTTCACTACTCGCAGTCTGTCGCAAAGGGTTAGTCCACCCCATTCGATGTTTGGTGCGATGGATAGCTCTAATCATTCTTTCAGCGACTTGAACATCAATTTGATTTTCCGTGAGATTGTTTTTTTGCTCCATGGAGAGTTGATACTTGCTGGGATTTGTCGGATTGATTTCATCTCGGTGCATTAAGTATGAAATTCCCCGACTAGAATATTTTGCAAGCGCTGTTGCGAGACCTGCCCCAACCCCCGCTCCTCCCATGGCGCCCAAAATCACGCCCAGCCCCGTGCCTATCCCGGGCACAATAGAGCCTAAGGCTGCACCTGCAGCCGCACCCGCAACCATGCCGCCATATCCTCCGACCAAAGCACTCCCTAGGCGAAATAGACTACGCATTGATTCATCCCCAATCTTGCGCAAGGAACGATACCCTTTCAAAGTCGCATAAGCAGCCCCAATTAAACCCGATAATACGAGCACTATGATGGCAAGAACCGCAGCAATAACTGCCGAGTTTTTGCCGTCACCATCCCTGATGCCGCTGCTAATCGAAGATGAATAACCCGAATTTGATGAATAGTAATTTCCCTTTGAACTCCCCCCTACGCAAGGATAAGTACACGACGCCGTGGGGTAATTAAAATGCGAATAAGATGGTGTAGCGTTTAGCATTAGATAATACCAAACCCAATTTGGGCCGGAATGCCTTGGGCCAATATCAAACCAGGCTCCGGATTCTTGCAATTTTGTTTTTTCTTTAGCGGGCAACCCCTGATAGATTTGAATAATTCGCTCTTTCTCTTCAAACGATTGATTATTCCACCAGGTTTGCATGGTTTTTGCAGTTTCCTCACGGACCGCTAACCACTGTGTTAACTGGAACTGTTCAGTGAGACGGACTGCCGCCTCTTCTAAACTTCGACGTAAATATTGCCGGATGGCATTTTTGTCTTCTTCAGTTAAACGCGGACCGACTGAAGTGTGGAAGAGCAAATCATAAATATTTTGTGGATCTTTTAACACTTCGGTTATTGCATATAAATTAGTTAAGTCTTGATCAGCAAGCTCGAGGACGTAATTACTCTCTGGATTGGCAAAATTATGTAATGTATTGATGAGGCCAATTAATTCCCGAGGTTCTATGCCTTTTTGAGTGCGACTCATCAAAGGTCTATCGTCGAGATAATCTCTAAGGATTAAATCTACAGCATCAGATATCTTATTTTTATATGGAGTGGATAAAATCATAAATTCCTCGGGGTTACGGAAGGACTTCAAACTGAGAAAGACATCAGCATTTTATCGGAAAGCGATGTAGCGTCAAGGCATATGCTTTGCACGGCTGATTATTAAATAAACTAGAAAAGAATTGATTTAAAAAGAAGCAGTCTGCGCATGGTAGCAAATGCACCAAATGCATCCTTTGAAGTGTAAACTTTTTATTGATAGGGTTTTAAGTCGATATCAATCTTTTGGTGATAGAAATCTGTCAATTTTCTTATTATCACCTCAAGTCAATTCTTCATTGTTTGGTTTGCAAACATATATTAAACACTTAAAAAGTTTGGGTACATTAAAATCCATAGGTCAATGGTAGGCAGCCATATAAAGCACCCATTTTTAATGGATGGAGTTGACACATTACTAGATGAATTTTTTCCATCCTTTTGCTAACATTCTCTTTCATTTCGAGATGGACAATTTCTATCTAATTAAGAATTGTCTATCAGGATTAAATATGTATGGAATTTATTACCTTTTTAAAAAGGATTTACGATGCGATGTATTATAAATATCTTTATTTTATTATTAGCCCTTACTTTTTCTTTCGATGTATTTGCTAAAGTCAATTGCCCGCCGACTGAAACTATTACCAATTTACATTTTGTGCGTGCAGATGGCGCTGCAGGTATTTGGGATTTATTTTCAGAAAAATTCCATCATGCTGATCGAATCTGGGAAGTAACTTATACCGTTTACTTACCTTCTGCAAAAAATAACGAAGAAGCGCTTCGATTGGGAGAAGAATTTTATAAAATGAACATTGACTTTTTTGATTCACCTCTAGGCAGAAGCGATGAAGATAAACAGGTATGTTATTATGCTCAACAAGAAGCAACCTATTTTGTAAGAGCAATTTCAATGTCATCCAAAAATTAACATCCTTAAGGGAGAAGCATGTTTTGCTATCAAACGCAGGTTTTTCCATAATTTAAAAGATGGATTTTAAATGTACGTGGTGTAGAAATATTTATTTTACCCTTTTTATTCAGGGTGAAATTGTCTATTCCCAAACGTTTTGAATATCGACATGTTGCATCGAAACATTGGTCATAAACGGTAGTCTCATGGCAGGCCTTAGCAGAAATTTTCCTGAACTGCTGGGGTATAAAATCATAGGAATTAGCTTTTGTACAATGAATGTGGGAAATAGAATGACTTGTAACTTTAACGTATCGCCCCTTTGTCTTAAATGGAGCACCTAGGTAATGCACACAATGGACGTTATTGACTTGATGGCACTGATGCGTACTGGCAAATACATTAGAAATATAAGTTAAAAGTAATAAGAGCGCTATGACTAAAATTTTCATTTAAAATGATTTCCTGGCTTTAATTACAACTATCTACCTTATAAAACAATCACTTTATCTTGAGCTCCATTACGGGTGATGAGTGCTTCAATTTACCATGATGCACGATCAGCGCGTGATACTCACTGTATATCTTTACATTGGGGGGCAAAGCTTCATAAAATAAATTTTGCAAATCATCATACTTCCATTTTTTTTCAATAATACCTAATTGTATTAATAAACGCTGAGTATAATTATCAATTATAAAAACAGGACGATGAAATACATACAATAAAATGACGTCCGCCGTTTCCCTGCCTATGCCATTAATATTTAAAAGCGCCTTACGCAAATAAGCTGTCTTATATTTCTTTAAACCCTCAAAACTCCCGCAGCTAAGATACCATTCGGTAAAATTTTTCAAATACCGCGCTTTTTGGTTATATAATCCCGATGGTTTAATATATAACGCTAATACTTCTAATGTTAATCCGTTTAGTTTCTGCGGCGTTAAGCAATTTTTTTCGTGAAGAATGGTGAGTGACTTATCGACGTTTATCCAATTTGTATTTTGAACTAAAATAGCACCAATTATAATTTCGAAAGGAGGCTTCGACACCCACCAATTTTGCCAACCATGCATTTTTAACAATTTCTGGTAAAGCACCCGTAACTGTTTACTCCTTAATTGATCGTCATCCTTAGATAACATTAATATCACGCCGTGTGAATGGAGATGCCCTATTTATCCATTACACTCTAGAGCCTGTCAAGATGGAATATTTATATAATAAAAATGACGTATATATTTTGAAATTACCTTTCATTGATGTATTTACAACTAATCAGAAGTCATAATTTGACAACTGAGTTTATATGCATGCTTATAATAATCGTCATCATTAGGGATTTGCGTTAAAAGAAAGATTGCTTTAACGTTTTTACCCACATATCTTTTCGGCAGGTCAGCTACCCATCCAGGACGCGTGTTATGAAACAATCTGCAGTTCGGTTCGCGAATAATTTTAATCGAATTATAGTCATGAGATACAATGCGAAATGACAAATCTTTAGAACCTTCACTATAGGTATGATTGACACACATTGTACCCTGCTTGATAAATTCCGAAAATTTTCCACGATCGCTATAATCCCTACTGATAAATCCAGTCTGGAAAGAATTCGTTGTAGGGTTACGATATATAGTGAGACAAGCTTGCACATTTTGTGCAATCTCGGCATGAGCGGTCGTTGTAATAATACTGAGGGCAAGAAATACAACTTTTCTTAGTTTCATACATATTTCCTTTAATTATTTCAAACTGCTTCTTAGCCTATTTTAAATCCATTTGGTTAGTGATGAGAATGTTAGCACCACCAAAATCCACACACAATTTTTCTATGGAATCACTAAGTAATAAAAGTTTTCCGTGTACATAAGTTGCGCTTTATATCCTGTCATCGGTATAAAACATTACGCTTTGCCTTAAAAAACTTTTTGCACGATATGAAAGGTGTTGTTAAGCCCCATGTAGTTTATTTTTTTAATCCAACGGTAGGACTTAATACCTGTTTAACAACCAAACTATTTCGGACAAGGCTATCACCCTTTTCAGCAAGAAAGGGATGATGCTGTAAGTTATATTTTTTATAGATAGCATGGATAAAAGCTTCGTAGTTATCACGATCTTCCTGGTTATCATACATATAACGTGGATGACTTGAACGTTCAAGTTTTAGGAGGAAAACTTCATTTTTACCTTGATTAGCAAGTGCTTGGGCAATCCTTTCTGTGTTAACACAGGGAACAACAGCATCTGTTTTTGAAGTAATAAAAACTACCGGCGTTCCTTCAGGAAAATTGCCGACACTTTTGAGTGGTGAAGGGCCGTCCGGGCTATACTGTATCAAATTCCATCGATTAAAAAATCGAAATCCTAGATTCAGAGCTGCAGTTACTTGGCGCGTCATATATTCTGATTTAAATACATTCGCAACTCTTCGCGGTAATACTTCGCTCACTGAATCTATTGCCCCCTCTAGAACTACCAACCGAACTGGAGGGTAGTGTTCCTTAGCATAAGCACAAAATGTGGCTGCCGTACCACGGGATACACCCCATAAAATAAGTCCTGCGGTTTTATCTTTTTTTTCTACCCAAGAATCATATTTTTTTCGATGAGATTGCATGTCAGTTTCTTGACCGATACTGACTTGGGAAAAAATTGGTGTATGAAATTTTACTGATTCAATG